>MNWR01000064.1 GCA_001872725.1 Proteobacteria bacterium CG1_02_64_396
CCCCGCCCCACCCCCCGTTCTCGGGGGGGGCGCGCCCCACATCCACCGTGACGGCCTGCACATCCCCCCCCATTCAGGGGGTGGCCCCCAATGGGCGCACCCCTAATCTGCGCACGCCACATCCCCCACCCCTCCGGTCGTCTCGGGCCCACCCCGAAAGGCCGGTTTGCTCCACCCATCCCCCTGGAGTTGCCATGTCCGTCGTGCGCACCACCCTGATCGCCAGTGCCCTGAGTTTGACCGCCGTCCTGCCCGCCCAGGCGGTGCAGTACAGACAACTGCCCGCCGAACCGCTGATCGGTTACCTCGGCCTCGGCGGCGGCGTCGACATCGTTTCCCCCAAAGACAAGGGGAGCGCCCCTTATTCGCAGAGCTCATCCACCTTGAACGGCAACCTCTCGGTGGTGGCGATGGGCGATCTGCTGCTGCCCGCCCTGCTGGGTTTCACCGGATCGATTGAAATCGGGGGGATGAACCTGGCCAAGTACGACGAAACCATGACCACCGGCCCCAAACCAACGCGGCACATCAAGCTGGAGGGGGGTGGGGTCTTCTTCCTCTACGACGACGAAAGCGCCACCACCACCGACATCGTTCTGGACTCCTCTACCTTTGGAAACACCACGACCACCACCTACCTGCCCGGCATCCCCGCCGTCCAACGCTCCCTCTTCGGGGTGCGGGGCGGGGTTTATATTGCCCAAGACGACTACCAACAGAGGGTGGACGATTTCACCTACGCCATGCCTGGCGGCACCCTGCTCCAATACGCCAACGCCAACCTGAAATTCAATGGGGTCTACGCGGGCATCACCTACATTTCGAGCCTGGCCTCGGCCATCGAGGTCACCGACTCCTCTTACGGCGGCACCTACGAAAAACGTGAACTCAGCCAGTTCTACGTCGACCTCATCATGGGCAGCGTCACCCGAGACATGGCGCCGGTCTCCTCCCTTTCGTCGGCGCAGCAGGCGGCATTGGAAAACGGCATGAAGACCGAAAAAACCGGCTGGCGGGTCGGCTTCCGCCAAGAGGGTGGGGTCATGGCCCAGGACCTCCAGTTCGGCAAGCGGCCCGGCTACCCCAACAACTGGTACCTGGCTTACAACCTCGCCTTGGGGGTCGGATTCTAAGGTCGGCCCTCCCTGGTTCGGCGACAGGGTCGCCTCCTACAAAAGCCCACCCCGTAGGAGCGGACCCCGTCCGCGAACCGGCGAAGCAAAGCGCTTCGGCGACAGGGTCGCCTCCTACACCCCCCCTGGTTCGGCGACGGGGTCGCCTCCTACAAAAGCTCCCGCCTCGTAGGAGCGGACCCCGTCCGCGAACCGGCGGGGCAAAGCGGTTCGGCGACGGGGTCGCCTCCTACAAAAGCTCCCGCCCCGTAGGAGCGGACCCCGTCCGCGAACCGGCGAAGCAAAGCGGTTCGGCGACAGGGTCGCCTCCTACAAAAGCCCCCACCCGTAGGAGCGGACCCCGTCCGCGAACCGGCGGTGCACAGCGCTTCGGCTACACCCCCTCCCTGGTTCGGCGACGGGGTCGCCTCCTACAAAAGCTCCCGCCCCGTAGGAGCGGACCCCGTCCGCGAACCAGCGGAGAACGGCGCATCGGCCCACCCCCACGAACGAGGGGGTATGCCCCCCGCCTCTGGGCTACCATCATCTCCCCCTGCATGCTGCCCGGTCGGTCCCGCTCCCCGCCGCCCGCAATCCCCTTTCGCACCCAGGAGCCTCGCCATGGCCCCAACCGTGCTGCGCCCCCTGCACACCGCCTCCCCCCCCGCTTTTCTGGCGACAGCGGCCACCCTGGTTTTGGCGATCACCGCTGCCGCTCTGTTGCTGTTGCTCCAGCAACCTTGGCTCGGCCTGACCCTGACGCCGGGCGAGACAGGACTGCGCGTCGAGGCGGTCGATCCCGCCTCCCCCTGGCGGGGGGCGGTCGACCCGGGGCAGGAGATCGTGGCCCTGGGCGCTCCTGGCCAAACCCCCTTCGCGCTTGAGCCTGGCGATCTGGTGGAGGAGCCCGATCAACTCCCCTCCTCGGTCGAGGAGCACCGCTTCTTCACCCGGCAGGGGGCGATCCACACCCTGCTTCTGGCCCCCGAACCGACCCTGGTTATGGCCGACGGCCGAACCCTCGCCGCCACCCCCCTGCCCCATCGTCCCCTGGATTCGATCCCGGTCACCGGCTGGTTTCAGTGGGTGGTGGCGATGGCGACCGCCCTGCTCGGCCTGGGGGTACTCGCCTTTCGGCGTGCCTCGGCCGCCGCCTGGCTCTACGGCGTCAGCGGGGTGGCGCTGGCGCTGGCCTCCTGGTCGGCAGGGATCTACTCCAGCCGTGAGCTGGCGCTGGATGGCGCGACCTTCCACGCTCTGTCGATCCTCAATCATCTGGGGGCGGTGGGGCTTTATGCCCCGGCGATCCTAGGGCTGTTCACGATCTACCCGATCCCCCTGGTCCCCCGCCGCTGGCTGCTGGCCCTGTTCCTTCTTTTTCTCGGCATTTGGGCCGCCGAATCGGTCGCGTGGATTCAGGACAACGCCCTGGCGATCCACCTGCCGACCCTGGCCACCACCCTGACCGTCTTCCTTCTGGCGGGGTGGCAGTGGCGGGCGACCCGCACCGCCCCCCTGGAGCGGGCGGCCCTGAAGTGGATCGTCCTGACCTACGTGCTGGGGACCGCCCTGTTCATCGGCCTGATCGCCCTGCCGGGGGTACTCGGGGTCGCTCCGCCCCTCGATCAGGGCAGCGCCTTTCTTTTCTTCCTCTACGGTTTTGCCGGATTGGCGGCGGGGGTCGGCAGGCTGCGACTGTTCGAACTCGACTCCTGGTGGCCCCGCATCTGGAGCTGGCTTCTGGGGGGGGCGATGGTGGTGGGGCTCGACATCCTCTTCGTCGTGGCGCTGGAGCTGCCCGGCGAATGGGGGTTGTGGCTCGCCCTGGGGCTTTCGGGCTGGCTCTATTTCCCGCTGCGCCAACGGCTGTGGCGCTATTGGGTCGCCACCCCCCGGCAACGGCTGGAGGCCCACCTGCCCGAGCTGGTCCGCGCCGTTGCCTCGGCCCCCGATGCCGAGGCGATGGCCACGGCTTGGCGGCAACTGCTGGAGCACATGTTCCGCCCCCTGCACCTGACCCCCAGCCACGACCCGGTCGAGCACCCCCGGCTTGACGCCGACGGGATTGCCATGACGGTCCCCGGCCTGACCCCCGGTACCGCCTTGAACCTGGCCCTGCCCGACCGGGGGCAGCGACTGTTTCATCCCAGCGACCCGACCCTGGCCGAGGCGGCCTTGACCCTGGCGCGCCAAGCCTTTGCGGCCCGCCGGGCCCAGGACGAGGGGATGCGCCAGGAGCGCAGCCGCATCACCCGGGAACTGCACGACGGTCTGGGGGGAACCCTGCTGGCGATCATGCACGGCAGCGAACACCCCGAGGAGGGGGCGCTGGCCCGCAAAGCCTGGGGGGAGCTGCGGGAGATCATGGCGGCCCTGGAGGGAACCCCCCGCCCCTTGAACGTCGCGGCCAACGATTGGCTCGGCGATCTGCGTGTGGTGGTCACCGCAACCCAAGCCCGGTTGGAGGTGCACACCGACACCGGCGGCAACCCCCTGCTCGGCCCCACCGTGCAGCTCCACGCCCGGCGCATCCTGGCCGAGGGGGTGGCCAACGCCCTGCGCCACGGCGGCGCGACCCTCATCCAGGTCGGGATCGCCGTCGCGGGTCAGACCCTGCACCTGACGGTCGACAACGACGGCACCGCCCCGCCCCCCGAGCTGTGGAGCCGGGGCCGGGGGATGCACCATATTCTGCGGCGGGCCCAAAGCCTGGGGGGCAACGCCCAGTGGCACGCACGCACCCCCTCGGGCGCCCGCATGGAGGCGTGGCTGCCGTTGTCCCATCCTCAGGAGTCCCCGTCATGAAACACGCCCTGATCGTTGAGGACATCCCCGAAACCCGGACCTGGATGGGCAGGATCCTGGCGCTCGCCTTCCCCGGCATCGCAGTGCGCGCCGCCGCCACCCTGGAGGGGGCGCGGCGTCTGCTCGACGACCCCCTCGATCTGGCCCTGATCGACCTCAACCTCCCCGACGGTTTCGGGGCCGAGTTCATCGTCGAGGTGAAGGGCCGTTTTCCCGCAGCGGTCTGCGTGGTCGCCACCACCTTCGACGACGACGAACACCTGTTCCCCTCGTTGCAGGCGGGGGCCGACGGCTACCTGCTCAAGGACATGACGGTCGAGCAGATCCAAAACCTGCTGCTCGGAATCCAACGCGGGATCCCCCCCCTCTCCCCCGCGGTCGCCCGGCGGCTGCTCGGCCACTTCCGCGCCCCCCTCCCCACCGTCCCCTCCCGCCCTGAACTGACCCCCCGGGAGCAGGAGACCCTGGCCTTGATTGCCAAGGGGTTGAGCATCAAAGAGGCGGCGGCGATTTTGGACTTGAGCCAACACACGGTCGGGGGGTACGTGAAGGAGATCTACCGCAAACTGGGGATCGGCTCCCGAGCCGAAGCGGCACTGGAGGCCAGCCGCATGGGGTTGTTCGCCAAGGATTGACCCCGCCGTACAACGCGGTCGCGGCGCCCCCTCACACTTCTTTACAGTGAGTCGCCACACCCCAAGAATGGCCCCGTTCCGCATCCCGCCACGGATGGGCCCACGCTTGGCGCCCCGAGATTGCCATGACGTCCCATTCTCTCCCCCCTTTAAAAATCCTGGTCTGGGGTTGCGCCCTGGCGCTGCTGGCCTTGATCGGCGCCGTCGTCCTGGCGCTGGCCCCCCCACGACTCAACCTCCCCCTTGCCGTTGCGCAGAATGAGGTGGTGCTGGCCGCGCCGCTGGTCGCCGGAGCCGGCGACCGACCGATCCCGGCGGGGACGGCGGTGACCGCTCTGGGCGCCGACGACCTCCCCCCCCTTGAAATCACCCCCTTCGACCTGACCGAGGAGCCCGACACCCTGGAGAGCTGGGCGCGTTACAACCGCTTCCTGGCCCGACAGTCGCAGCTCCTCGCCCGGATGCAGGGGGGGCACCCCACCCTGTATGGGGCGGGATTCGATCCGCTGCCGCTGCACCCAACCCCCGCCCACCTCGCCGACCTGCCCCCCCTGTTCTGGGTGCAGTCTTTGAGCGGGGTGATCGGTTTTTTGCTTGGCTTGACGGTCTGGGCCTTTCGCCGCGAACTCGCACCGGCCCAGGCCTACATGATCGTGGGGATCGGCTTCCTCATTGCGGCCCTGCCCGCCGCCGTCTACGGCAGCCGGGAGCTGGCGCTCGACGGCGCGGTGTTCCGTGTGCTCTCCAGCCTCAACCACCTGGGATCGATCCTCTTCGCCGGGGCCTTGATGGGGCTGTTCTGGATCTACCCCACCGAGATTCGGGGGGGACGCCGGGCGATGCCGATCATCCTGGGCACTCTGGGGCTGTTCTGGGTCGCCGAAAACCTGCAATGGAGCGGCGGCATTGGCGACTGGAACGGCGTCATGATGCTCCCCATGCTCGGCATCCTCGTGCTCGCCGCCCTGCAATACCGGCGCAGCCGGGGGGAGCCGGTGCAGCGGGCGATCCTCAAATGGCTGGCCCTGAGCGCCATCGCCGGTACCGGCATCTTCTCGATCCTGGCGATCATCCCCGCCTACTTCGGTCTGCCCCCCCTGGTCGGCTCCCAGGCCTCGTTGTTCGCCTTCCTGTTGCTGGTCCACCTGGGGTTGGCGGCGGGGGTGGTCCGCTTTCGTCTGTTCAACCTCGACCGTTGGATGTGGAACGTCTGGAGCTGGCTGATCGGCGGTGCTGCGGTGGTGATGATCGACCTGCTTCTGCTCCAGGTGCTGGCGCTCTCCCAAACCCTGTCGCTGTGGATCGCCCTGGCGCTGGCGGGGTGGCTCTACTTCCCGCTGCGGCAATGGCTATGGCGGCGCCTGATGTTGCGGGGCGACGCTGCCCCCCCCTTGCCTCAACTGGTTGAGGCGGTGGCCAAGGCCGACAACGCCGCCGCCATGGCCGCCGGCTGGCAGGCGCTGCTGCGCCAGATTTTCCAGCCGCTGCACCTGACCGTGCTCGCCGCTCCGACCACCCACGTCGCCCTAGCCGGGGACGGCCTGGCGCTGCACATCCCCGGTCTGGGCGAAGGCGAGGGGCTAAGGCTGGAATACGCCCACGGCGGGCGCAGGCTGTTCTGGCCCGAGGATGTGAAAACCGCAGAATCGCTGCTGGCGTTGGCCCAGAACGCCTATGGCATCCAGGCCGCCCAGGACGCCGGGGCGCTCGCCGAGCGTCAGCGGCTGACCCGAGAACTCCACGACGGGCTGGGGGGCAAGATGCTGGCGATGTTGCACCGGGCCCAAAACCAGGAGGACGAGCAGCTCGCCCGGGGCGCTTGGCATGAACTGCGGGGGATCATCGCCGCCCTGGAGGGCAAACCCCGTCCGCTTGAAGAGCTGGCGGCGTTGTGGCGGCGCGATCTGGGCGACACGGTGGAGGGGGCGGGGGTCGCGTTCGACTGGCATTTCGAGGGGGGGGAGGCGGTGCTGACCCCGATTCAGCAACTGCACACCCGCCGCCTGCTGGAGGAGGCGGTCGCCAACGCCCTGCGCCATGCCGATCCTTCGTGGGTGGCGGTCGTCGTGGCGCTACGGGAGGGGTGGCTGCACCTGAGCGTGGCCAACGACGGCCTGGCACCCCCCCCCGAGGGGTGGCAAGTCGGAAGGGGAACCACCCACATGCGGGGCCGGGTCGCCGATTTGGGGGGGGAGATCGTCTGGCAGGGACGGCCCGGAGGGGGAACGCTGGTGACGGCCCGCTGGCCGCTGCCCTCCTCGGCGGCGGCGCCCCCATGAGGAGGCCGGATTGAAACGGGTATTAATCGTCGAAGACATCGCCGACACCCGCGCTTGGTTGCGCGGGATCGTCGCCGAGGTCTTTGTTGAGGCGGCCATCGTCGAGGCGGCCAATCTGGCCGCTGCCGACACGGCGTCCGACCGGGAATCCTTCGATCTGCTGCTGTGCGACCTGAACCTGCCCGACGGTTTCGGGGCCGACTTCATTGCCCGCTTCAAACCGCGCCATCCCCAGGCGCTGTGCGTGGTCGCCACCACCTTCGACGACGACGAACACCTCTTCCCCGCCCTGCAAGCGGGGGCCGACGGTTACCTGCTCAAGGGATTGCCCCGGTCGCAGATCGCCGGGCTCCTTCAAGGCATCACCAACGGCCAGCCCCCCCTCTCCCCCAGCATCGCCCGGCGGCTGATGGAATACTTCAAACCCGCCGTCCCCCCCACCCCCCCCGAATGCCTCGAACTGACCCCCCGCGAGCGCGAAACCCTGCTGCTGATCGCCAAAGGGTTGAGCCTGAAAGAGGTCGCCCGGCTGCTGAACATCAGCCAGCACACCGTCGGGGGGTATGTGAAAGAGGTCTACCGCAAACTGGGGATCTGCTCCCGGGCCGAGGCGGCGCTGGAGGCCAGTCGCATGGGGTTGTTTCGCGGGGATTAAGACGGGGTTTCGAGGGGCGCGCCGCCCCTCAAGACGAGGCCCCCTCCTCGGCGGGGGTCAGAGCCTCGGGGGGCGGCTCGGCGGGGGCGGGCACGGCGTCGGGCGCGGGGGGCGAGCGGCGCCCCACCAACACGCAGGCGACCACGATGACCGCCGCCGCCACATCCCCAAGGTGGATCGTCTCCCCCAATAGCGCTGCGGCGGCCAAAATGGTGAGAAAAGGCTGGAGCAGTTGCAGTTGACCAACCCGACCGATCCCCCCCAACGCCAGCCCTTGGTACCACACCACAAACGCCAGATACATGCTCACCACCCCGACGTAGGCAAACCCGGCCCAACTCGACCACGGAACCGCAGACCACACGGCGGGCGCGGTTTGCAGCGCCGGAAGCAACAGCAGGGGGGCCGAGAGCAGCAGCGCCCAACTGATGGTCTGCCACGCCCCCAACGTCCGAGCCAGACGTGCCCCCTCGGCGTAGCCGAATCCGGCGGCCAACACCGCCCCCAAGAGCAGCAGATCGCCGCTGTGCAACGCCGTCTGCCCCCCCGAGAGCGAAAAACCGGCAATGGTGAGGCTGCCGATCAGGGTCGAGATCCAGAACAGGGGGCGGGGGCGCTCCCCGGCCAGCCAGGCGCCGAACAGCGCAGTGGCCAGCGGCAGCAACCCCACCACCACCGCCCCATGGGATGCCGGCACCAGGGTCATCGCCCAGGTCGAAAGCAGGGGGAACCCCACCACCACCCCCAGGGCCACCCCAGCCAGGCGCAGCCACTGACCGGGGCTGGGCAGCCGCGACCGGGTCGCCAGCAACACCCCACCCGCCAAAAGGGCCGCCACCACCGCCCGCCCCAATCCCACAAACACAGGATCGAGCCCCGCCACCGCCATGCGGGTGGCCGGTAGGGTCAGGCTGAAACCGAGCACGCCGAGTAGGCCGTAGACAAGACTGCGATGGTGGGGCGACAGGCGATTCATGGGGGCGGTTCTCACAAGGGGCGACGGTGGTGTCGCGGGGGGAAGGGTGCGGCAGAACCGGGGGG
>MNWR01000065.1 GCA_001872725.1 Proteobacteria bacterium CG1_02_64_396
ATCGGTGGCCGACCAGGTCACCACCGTGGTGCCCACCGGGAAGTCGGTCGGGGCGTCGCTGGCCGGAGTCAGGGTGCCGTCGACCAGGTCGGTGGCGGTGGCGCTGCCAACGGCAACGGCGGTCAGCGGGCCGGTTGCCTCGATGGTGAGGTTGGCTGGGGCAGTCACGGTCGGCGGGGTGGTGTCGACCACCGTCACGGTTTGAGTTGCCGTTCCGGTATTTCCAGCCGCATCGGTCGCCGACCAGGTCACCGTCGTGGTGCCGACGGGGAAGTCGGCGGGGGTGTCGCTGGTGGGGGTCAGGGCGCCGTAGACCAGGTCGCTGGCGGTTCCAGTGCCGATGGCAACGGCGGTCAGCGGGCCGGTTGCCTCGATGGTGAAGTTGGCTGGGGCCATTACCATCGGCGGCGTCGTATCAACTACCGTCACGGTTTGCGTGGCGGTACCGGTGTTGCCTGCTGCATCGGTCGCCGACCAGGTGACCACCGTGGTACCGACCGGGAAGTCGGTCGGGGCGTCGCTGGCCGGAGTCAGGGCGCCGTCGACCAGGTCGGTAGCGGTCGCCGATCCAAGAGCAACCACCGTCCGAGGACCGGTCGCCTCAATCGTGATGGCCGCAGACGCCGTCACCGTTGGCGGCGTGGTGTCGAGCACCGTCACGGTTTGCGTGGCGGTGCCGGTATTCCCGGCGGCATCGGTTGCCGACCAGGTCACCGTTGTGGTTCCGACCGGGAAGTCGGTGGGAGCATCGCTGGTGGGGGTCAGGGCGCCGTCGACCAGGTCGGTGGCGGTGGTCATCCCCAAATCAACCAAAGTCCGGGGGCCGGTTGCCTCAATCGTGATCGCCGCAGGCGCCGTTATGATCGGCGGCGTCGTATCAACCACCGTCACGGTTTGCGTGGCGGTACCGGTGTTGCCTGCTGCATCGGTGGCCGACCAGGTCACCACCGTGGTGCCCACCGGGAAGTCGGTCGGGGCGTCGCTGGCCGGAGTCAGGGTGCCGTCGACCAGGTCGGTGGCGGTCG
Source organism: Proteobacteria bacterium CG1_02_64_396 (assembly GCA_001872725.1). Lineage (NCBI taxonomy): Bacteria > Pseudomonadati > Pseudomonadota > Proteobacteria bacterium CG1_02_64_396. The sequence continues at coordinate 1,026 of MNWR01000065.1, forward strand.
CCGAACCAAGGGCGACCGGGGTGCGGGGACCGGTAGCCTCGATGGTGATGGCCACCGGGGCGCTGACGGCGGGGGGAGTCGTATCGGTGATGGTGACGATTTGCGTCGCCGTACCGGTATTCCCGGCGGCATCGGTCGCCGACCAGGTGACCACCGTGGTACCGACCGGGAAGTCGGTCGGGGCGTCGCTGGCCGGAGTCAGGGCGCCGTCGACCAGGTCGGTAGCGGTCGCCGATCCAAGAGCAACCACCGTCCGAGGACCGGTTGCCTCAAGCGTGATCGCTGGAGGTGCCGTCACCGTCGGCGGGGTCATATCGACCACCGTTACTGTCTGGGTGGCGGTCCCGGTATTGCCGGCTGCATCGGTTGCCGACCAGGTCACCGTCGTCGTCCCCACCGGGAAGTCGGCCGGGGCATCACTGGTCGGGGTTAGCACGCCGTCCACCACATCCCTGGCGCGGGCCTTGCCGAGGTTGACGACCGTCCGAGGTCCGCGCGCCTCCACCGTCTTGTCGGCGGGAGCGACCAGCTTGGGCGGTGTCGTGTCGACGATGGTGATCGTCTGCACCGCCGTCGCCGTATTGCCCGCTGTGTCGCTGACGCTCCAGGTCACCACGGTGGTCCCCACCGGGAAGTCGACCGGGGCATCACTGGTCGGGGTCAATGCGCCGGCGACCAAATCGGTCGCGGTTGCTTTGCCCAGCGCCACCAAAGTCCGTGGTCCGGTCGCCTCCATCCGAATGTCGGCCGGGGGGGTCACCAACGGCGGCGTGGTATCGATCACCTCCACCGTTTGCTGCGCCATCCCCACGTTGCCCGCCTCGTCTTGGGCGCTCCAGGTCACTGTCGTGAGGCCGACAGGATAGGCCCCAGGCGCGTCGCTCCAGGGGATCAGCACCCCGTCGTGCAGATCGATGGCGGTGGCGCTGCCGATGGCAACCGCGGTCAAGGGGCCGGTCGCCTCCTGGGTCACGCGGGGCGGCGCCGTCACGACCGGAGGGACGGTGTCGAGGGTGACGATCAGGGTTTGGCTTGAGGCATTGCCCGCCTTGTCGCTCGCCCCCACCTCGATCCGATTGAGGTTTTCTTGCAATACCGCCGGCGCCGAGAAGGTCAGGTCGGCCCCCACGGTCACGGCATTGCCCTGAACGCTCAGGTCGGCCCACTCCGACACGCTGCCCGCGACCAAAATCGCGGGCTGGTTGGTGATGTAGGGGGTGGGGGGGAACACCATGGCGATGGCGGGGGGGATGGTGTCGACGACGAAGTCGAGGCTGGCGGGGGTCGACTCATTGCCGACCTTGTCTTTCACCGTGACCGCCACCGTCACCGGACCCTCGGGCAGCGGGGTCAAGGGGGCGCACTGACCGATCATGCTCCCCATGTCGCAGTGAACCGGCAGCGGCAAACCGTTGACGGTGAATTCGATCGAATCGGGATCGACCCCAATGCCGACATCGGAGTAGGCCACCCCGAGCGACAGCAGGTTGTTGCGCTGCCAGCTATTGGCGGGAGGCTGGGTGAAGGCGATGTCGGGGGGGATGGTGTCGATGTAGAGGGCTAGATCCTGCACCCGACCTTCACTTTTGACGGTGGCTGTCACCCGACCGGTCGCATCGACATGGGCGACCTTGCGGGCATTGGCGACCCAGGCGGAGAGATCTTTGGGATCGGTCACCAGCGCCAGAATGTGGTCGGAATGGCCGAAAGGCTCCAGCTCGAACAGGGGCATGCCGGAAGGATCGAACCGGCTCAGGCTGCTCTCCCCCGCCACCCACAGATTCCCGCCGCTGTCGACCGCGATCAAACGGGGTTGGCGGCTGGGGTACGAGGCCACCACCCGCCCCTCGGGCGAAAAGGCGACCACACTGCGCTTCAGGGCCACGAACAGATTGCCGGTTTGGCCGTCGACCGCGATGTCTTGGGGGTGCGCTTCATCCTCGCGACCCAGCGGGAGTGCCATCCGTAAGGCGCCGTCCTTGCCGTAGGCGGCCACGCCCCGCTCGTCGGCAACCCAGACCGTACCCCGCTCTCCGTCGACCGCCAGCGCCGTCACATTCCGGTTTTGCTGGATCTTGGAAATCACTTGGCCCGTTGCATCGACACCATAGACCGCTTTGCCCTGGCCGACCCAAACCGAGCCGTCGCTTTCGTCCACCGCCAGGGATGCGGGGTCGTTGTGCTCGGAGGATGACTCCTGGTCGTGCTTTTTGTCGCCGTGTTCCGAGCTTTGGGGGGGAATGGGCAGGCTAAGGAGGGTGCGGCCATCGAAGCCGAAGGCGGTCAGTTGCCCGCGTCCGACCGCCCATAGCGTGGTGCGAGGCTCATCGACCGCGATGGATTCGATCTTGTCGGCGTCGGGGATGGCCAGGATGACCCGGCCTGCGGCGGTGGAGACCTTAATGACGCCGTTGGACTCGGCGATCCATAGGGCGTCGACGTTCGTGGGGGTGGCGATTGGGGGTGGGGAATCGCCGTCCGAGCGGTGGTGGTCGTCCCCGGCCCAAGCCGAAAACGAGCAAAACAACAAGGCCATTGCGGCCCCCAACCCACCCACCTGTTGGCACAAGCGCTTGATCTGCATCCCCTACCTCCGTGATCCTGCCGAAATTGTGTGACGGCGTTCACATCGTTGACGGGGAGAGGCTGGGGTGTCAAGGGGGGGGTAGCGAACCTGTAGCGAGCCTCATCAGGGAACGCCCCATCCCCGCCGTTTCATCCTGTTTTCCCCTCGGGTCTTGATGCGGTCACCGCTGACGGTCACACTTCCGGACTTTTTTAGGTTGGTTTTTTCCCGCCGCTCTCCCAAGGGGCGGCCATGCGATGGAGTTCAACGATGCTCGACTGGCTGATTACCCCCGCCTATGCCCAAGCTGGTGCCGCTCAGGGCAATGGCATGGAAGGGATCTTCATGATGGTCCTGATCTTCGTGATCTTTTACTTCCTGCTCATCCGGCCCCAGCAAAAGCGCGTCAAGGAGCACCGGGCTATGGTCGAGGCAATTAAGCCCGGCGATAAGGTGATGACCGGCGGCGGCATCATCGGTACCGTCCGGGGTGTCGACGACAACAACATGAAGGTCGAAATCGCCGAAGGGATCGTGGTGAAGGTCCGCCGCGATACCGTCGCCAGTAAAGAGGACTGACGGGCGGGGGTATCCCCCGCGCATCCCCCTCGGTTCAAGATTCGGCAGGAGCTAAGCCCCCCATGAACGAATTTCCCCGCTGGAAAATGGTGACCATTGTCTTCGTGACCCTGGTCGCCATGTTGTTTGCCTTCCCCAATCTGCTCTCCCCCGAAACCCGTGACAAGCTCCCCTCCTGGCTGCCCAGCCAAGGGGTGAACCTGGGTCTGGATCTGCGCGGCGGCATCCATCTGGTGTTGCAGGTGCAGGTCGAAAAGGCGCTGCGCCGGACGGTGGAGGGTGATACCGACGAGGTTCGTAACGCCGTTCGTGAAGAGAAGCTGCGCTACGGTGGGGTTGACGTGGTCGACGACCACACCATGGCGGTGCTGGTCGGCGAGGGGGAATCGGAGCGGTTGCAGACGGCGATGGCCAAGGCGCTGCCCAATTACACCATCGCACCGGGGGAACATGCCGGTAAGGCGGCGCTGCTGCTGACCTTGACCCCCCTATCGATGGAGGAGATCAAGAAAAATGCGGTCGATCAGGCCATCGAGACGATCCGCAACCGCATCGACCAGTTCGGTGTCTCCGAGCCGGTGATTCAGCGTGAGGGTCAGGATCGGGTGCTGGTTCAACTGCCGGGGGTAAAAGATACCCGCCGCGCCAAGGCGCTGATCGGTCGTACCGCCCTGCTCGAATTCAAGATGGTCGACGAACAGGGGGATCTTTCCGCCGCCCTGGCGGGGCGGGTTCCCCCCGGCGACGCGTTGCAATACAGCAAACCGGCTGCCGGACAGAGCGCGACCCCCTACCTGCTGAAAAAACGGGTGGCCTTGACCGGCGATCTACTCACCGACGCCCGGGTCGCCATCGACCCCCAAGACAATCAGCCGCTGGTGCACATCACCTTCAACCGCAAGGGGGGGCGTAAATTCGCCGACCTGACCGCCGAGAGTGTCGGCAAGCGGATGGCGATTGTGCTCGATGGGGTGGTCTATTCTGCCCCCGTCATCCGCGAAAAGATCGAGGGGGGACGGGCGCAGATTTCGGGGTCGTTCACCCCCGAAGAGGCCCACGACTTGGCCATCGTCCTGCGGGCCGGAGCCCTACCCGCTCCGGTGGTGGTTGCCGAGGAACGGACGGTCGGTCCCTCGCTGGGTCAGGACTCCATCGACGCCGGGATGACCTCGATCATCGTCGGTGGTGTGATCGTCTTGATCTTCATGGCGCTGTACTACCGGGTTTTTGGGGTCATCGCCGACATCGCCCTGGTCTTCAATATCGTCATTCTGGTGGCGGTGCTGTCGATGTTGCAGGCAACCCTGACCCTGCCCGGTATGGCGGGGATCGTGCTGACCATCGGTATGGCGGTCGACGCCAACGTGCTGATTTTTGAACGCATCCGCGAGGAATTGCTGCTGGGGCGAACCCCGATTGCAGCCATCCACAGCGGTTACGACAAGGCGTTCGTGACGATCATGGATTCAAACATCACCACCTTGATTGCCGCCCTGGTGCTCTTCGGTTTCGGTACCGGCCCGGTCAAGGGGTTTGCCGTGACGCTGTCCATCGGCATCCTGGCCTCGATGTTCACCGCCATTCTGGTCACCCGCTGGCTGGTCCACCTGACCTACGGCCGCCGCCGCCGCGTCCAGAGCCTGGCGATCTAATAAGGATTTCGACATGCAACTGATTCCATCGAATACCAGCATCGATTTCATCGGTCGCCGCAAGATCGCGTTTGCGATCTCGGGCTTGATGGTGCTGCTCGCCCTGGTTGCCTTGGCGACCAAGGGGCTGAACTGGGGCATCGATTTCGCGGGGGGTACCATCGTCGAGGTGCGGCTGGAGCAACCCAGACCGGTGGGCGATCTGCGTGACGCCCTGGAGATGGCCACGATTGCCGGGGCCTCAATCCAGCATTTCGGCACCGAGACCGAGTTCTTGATCCGCATGCCCAACGCTGAAGGGGCCGACTCGGGGACGATCTCAACCCAGGTTCTATCGGCTCTTGAGACGGGGTTGGGTCAGGGTCAGGTCGAACTGCGCCGGGTTGAGTTTGTCGGCCCCGCCATCGGCAAGGAGCTAACCGAAAAAGGGGTGCTGGCGCTGCTTTATGCCCTGGTCGCCATTTTGTTTTACGTCGCCTGGCGCTTCGAGCTGCGCTTTGCCCTCGGAGCCGACTTGGCGCTGCTGCACGACGTGACCATCACCCTGGGGATCTTCGCGATCACCGGCAAGGAGTTCACCCTGCCGGTGGTGGCCGCCGTCCTGACCATCATCGGTTATTCGCTCAACGATACCATCGTGGTCTTCGACCGTATCCGCGAAATCATGGTGAAGCTGCGTAAACGCCCCTTGGTCGAAATCATGAACAAGGCGGTGAACGAAACCCTGTCGCGCACCGTCATGACCTCGTTCACCACCATCCTGGTGTTGGTGGCGCTGTTCTTCTTGGGGGGCGAGATCATCCACGACTTTGCCTTTGCCCTGCTGATTGGCATCGGTGTCGGGACCTACTCCTCGATCTTCGTTGCCGCCCCCGTGGTGCTGGCGATGGAGGGCAAGCGGCAACCCAAGCTGCCCGGTTCCGAGGGGGACGATGCCGCCGAAGGGCAGGCAGCAGCCTCGTAATTTTTTGACCCCAAAGGGGATTCCACACCAATGGACGTCTCCCCCTTCACCGCCGAGGGGGTCTACCTCATCAAGGGGTATGGCCCCGGTTTCATCCAGGTGAATCAAGATCGGCACGACTGTTCCCTGATCGTGGGACCAGGCGTGTTGCAAACCTGGGCGCTGGAACCCGATGCCCCTCTCGATCGGGCGGCACTCGAACCGATTGTCGAAATGGCCCCTGAGATGGTGTTGATTGGGACCGGTTCTGCGATTCGGCACCTCGATCCCCAAGTACGCCAATGGCTGCGCGAAGTGGGCATCCGGGTCGAATTGGTCGATACCCCCAACGCTTGTCGGACCTACAACTTTTTGGTGCAGGAGGGGCGCTCCTTCCTGGCCGCGCTGGTGGTGTTGCCTTGAGGAATTCCATGAATCGAGTTCATGCCTGGTGGATCCAGGGGGCCGTCGTGCTCGCCCTGGCAGGATGCGCCACCACCTCTGCCGCCCCCCCCGCTCCCGATCCAACCTCCACCCAGGCTCAACCGCAGCTCCGGCAGGAGGCCCCCGTCCGTGACGGGGCCGCTCCGCTGGGGCAGAGCGACGCCGCCCTGGACTTCAAGGCCCGTTTTCTCTTTTTGGCGGCCGAAAAGGCGCGTGCGGCAGGGGACAACCCCCAGGCCTACCAGGCCTACAAAGAGTTGGCGGCGCTGTATCCCGACGATCTGTTCGTGGTGCGCCGTCTGCGCGACGCCGCCGTGGCGGCGGGCGCCCTCGACGACGCCCTGGTGCAGGCCCAAAGGCTGGCCGAAATCGCCGAGGCCCCGGTCGCCGATTCGGTGCTCTGGGTCAGGCTGCTCATGGCCAAGGGGGATCTCGACCGGGCGTTGACCCTGGCGCGGGGGGTGACCCAAAAGAACCCCGAGGATTTGGGGGTTTTGAACCTCCAGGTGCAGGTGCTCGATCAGATGGGCAAAAGCGAGGAGGGGACCAACCTGGTCGAGGCGTGGGACCGCCGCCATCCCGATGGGATCGAGGGGTTGATGTACCTGGCCCAGCGGGCTTTTCGGGTGGGAGAACACGACAAGGTCCGCACCTATTTGCAGCGGGCGGTGGCCCGGGATCCCGACAATCCCAAGCCGCTGTTCCACCTGACCCGGGAGATGTTCGAGTCCGACCCCTCGGCGGTCATTAACCTGCTCGAACCCTTCATCGCCAAACACGACGACAGCCAACTTGAGGAATATCTAGCCCGCGCCTATTGGAGTCAGGGAAGGCGGGAGGAGGCGCGTGCCCTATTCAAAAAGATGACCGGTTACGACGAGGTCTCCCCGGTCACCTACCTGGCGCTGGCGCTGATGGCGCAAGAGGACGGGCGGGCCGAAGAGTCGTTACAGTGGCTTGAAAAAATCCCCCCCGAACTGCGCCAGACCGCCCGGATCACCTACTACGAAGGGGTGACCCGGCAGATGCTCGGCCATCGGGACGAGGCGATCGCCATCTTCAAGTCGATCCCTAAAGGTCAGGATGACCTCTACGACCAGGCCCAGATTCGCTTGATCGACCTGCTGCTGGAGTCCAAGCAGTACGACCAGGCGCGGCAGGTGCTTGAGGCCAACCGCGAGGGGCTCAAGGAGCGCCTCTTCTATTACCTGGCTTGGAGCGATCTTGAAACCTCGCTTGAGCACCCCGATCAGGCGCTGCTCTGGATCGAGGAGGGGATCAAAGCGATTCCCGACAACCTCGATTTGATCTTTCAGCGGGCGGTGCTCAGTGACCGTTTGCAGCGCTGGGAGGAGGCCGAGGCCGCTTTCAAACAGGTGATTGCCGGCAATCCCGAACAGGTCGAGGCACTCAACTACCTGGCCTACAGCTACGCCCTGCGCGGCCAGCATCTCGACGAGGCGCTGTCCCTGATCGAGCGGGCGCTGAACCTCAAGCCCACCGACGCCTACGTCGATACCAAGGCCTGGATCCTCTTCAAAATGGGGCAGTTCAAGCAGGCCAAGCAGGTGCTGGCCCCCCTGATGGCCCAGGAACAGACCGATCCCATCCTCTTCGAGCATTGGGGTTCGATCCTGGAATCGGCGGGGGAGACCCTGCCCGCCATCGCCGCCTTTCGCCGCGCTCAGGTGCTGCTGGAGGAAAACGGCACCAGCGAGGGGACCCTCGAGGCGATGCGGGGCCGTTTGGCCGAGGCGCTCAAACGGCTGGGCGCCGATCCCGCGCCGTGAAGCGGAGGGGCGGTTGGTTGCTGGCGGGGCTGGGCTTGATTGCCCTGTTGGGGATGGGCGGTTGCGCCCACCCCTCACCTCCGACCCCCTCGACCCCGCTCGGGGTCGAGGGGGTCGGGGTGGTCAAAATCCGAAGCGGCCTTGAAAAACAATCGCTGCGGGTGGCGGTGATGGCCCGCCCGGGCGAGGTCCGCATCGAATCGCGCTCCCCGCTCGGCTCCCCCCTGTTTGTGCTGCGGCTGAGCGGCGATGCTGCCTTTGCCTGGACGGCGCAGCGCGGCGCGATCAATCCCCTCGAACTCGCCCAGGCGCTGGGCTGGCCCCAGCTTCCCGACGGTCGCGAGTTGGCCCGACTGATCCTCTCCCCTCAGCACAACCAAATGCAGTGGGATGGCGCGACCATGACGGTTGAAAGCCGCAACGACCAAGGGCTGCCCGAGAGCCTTCAGTGGCAGGGGCACGACTGGCAAGGGCTGGGGCAACTGCGGGCTTGGTCCCCCTTAAGCGGCGACGAGGCTGTGTGGATGATGCCTGAGGGGGCGCCGTGATCCTGCGGGCTGTGGCGCCGGCCAAAATCAACTGGAGCCTGAGGGTGGTGGGACGGCTGCCCAATGGCTACCACGAACTTGATTCGGTGTTTCAAGCGCTCGCTCTGGCCGACGAGCTCACCCTTGAGACGGGGGAGGGGGGCGACCGGCTGACGGTGCGGCTGGCCGAAACCGGCGCCGATGCCCCCGAGCTGGCCACTCCCGAGAATTTGGTGCTCAAAGCGGCGGCGACGCTGCGCCAGGCGGTTCAGCCGCTGGGGCTCTCTTGCCCTCCGGTCCGTTTCCACCTGACCAAGGCGATCCCCTGGCAGGCGGGGTTGGGGGGGGGCTCTTCCGATGCCGCCACGGCGCTACGACTGTTGGCCCACCACTGGGGGGTGGCGCTGCGCTGGTCGCAGTGGCTGGAGATCGGGTTTTCACTCGGGGCCGACGTTCCCTTTTTCTTATGTGAAACCCCCCAGCGTATCAGCGGCGTCGGCCTGCCGAGCGGCGCGCTCGATCTGCCCGAGGTGGCGCTGCTGCTGCTTCATCCCGGCCCTGGACTTTCGACCCCCGAGGTCTTTCGCCGCCGCGCCGCGATGGGGGTGGAGCGGGCTGGGGGCAACTTCTTGACACCGTGCGGGCGGATCCATAGGCTACCGGCCCTTTTTCGGGAGGGGGTTCAGGGGGGTGCTTTGGGCGAGATTTTGGCCGAAGGCAACGATCTTGGCCCCGCTGCGCTCGATCTTTCGCCCGAGTTAAGGGGGTTGGTCGACTGGGCGCAAACCGAAGGGATGGAGCCAATCTTCATGAGCGGCTCCGGTCCGACCTGTTTTGTCCCGGTGGTGGACGATGCGCAGGGAAGGGCATGGGCCGATCGCGCGCAGCTGGCTGGCTGGCGGTCGTGGTCCACACGGACGTTGCGGCAGCACCCTGGACCAGCATTACCGGTCGTTTGAAGGTTTTTGCCGTTTTTCTGGAGCAACGTTCGGAACCTCGGTTTTGAGTCGTTGCTTTTTGATGGGGTGTCGCCAAGCGGTAAGGCCCCGGATTTTGATTCCGGTATTCCCAGGTTCGAATCCTGGCACCCCAGCCAACACATCCATCCGAGTGGTCATGTCCCTGAGCCGGTTGAAACTGATTTCGGGTACCGCCAACCCCGATCTCTCCAAGGCGATCTCCGATCACCTCGGGGTGAACCTCGCCGAGGTCGAGATTAAGCGGTTTTCCGATGGCGAGATCTTTGCCGAAGTGAACGAAAACGTCCGCGGTTCGGACGCCTTCATCCTTCAGCCGACCTCGTCGCCGGCCAACGACCATCTGATGGAATTGCTGATCCTGATCGACGCCCTCAAACGGGCCTCGGCCAGCCGGATCACCGCGGTTATTCCCTATTACGGGTATGCCCGCCAAGATCGTAAATCGGCGCCGCGCACCCCGATCACCGCCAAGCTGGTGGCCGATCTACTCACCACCGCCGGGGCCGACCGGGTGCTGACCATGGATTTGCACGCAGGGCAGATTCAGGGGTTCTTCAACATCCCGGTCGACAACATCTTTGCGATGCCGGTGATTCTTGGGGCGCTACGCGAGCGCATGACCGATCCCGACAAGACGGTGATCGTCTCCCCCGACGTGGGCGGCGTGGTTCGGGCGCGGGCCCTGGCCAAGCGGCTGGGGGTCAACATGGCGATCATCGACAAACGCCGTCCCAAGGCCAACGTGGCCGAGGTGATGAACATCATCGGCGACATCAAGGGGATGGACTGCATCTTGATGGACGACATGATCGACACCGCTGGAACCTTGACCCAGGCGGCTGCGGCTTTGAAAGAAAACGGCGCCAACCGGATTTTGGCGGCGGCGACCCACCCGGTACTTTCGGGGCCTGCGGTCGAGCGGATCAAAAACTCCTCCATCGACGAGGTGTTGGTGACCGACACGATCGCCTTGCAGGCCAACGCCCGAGGGGTCGACAAGCTTACGGTCCTGTCGATGGCCCCCCTGCTGGGCGAGGCAATCAGGCGGATTTCCGACGAGGAGTCGGTCAGCTCGTTGTTTGTTTAATCGGTTGATTTTTTTGGAATACCCGCCCCCATGTGGGGGCGGGATTTTTGATTTTTGAGACGGAGTATCCGATGTCCGGCACCCACATCATCGACGTTCAGGACCGCACCGAATTCGGCACCCGCGCCACCCGCCGGTTGCGTACCCAGGGGCTGATCCCCGCCGAGGTCTACGGCCATGGCGACAACGATCACCTCAGCCTCAATGCCCGCGAATTCACCAAACAGCTGCGCACCCCCGGCTTCGCCTCGGCGGTGGTTCAGCTCAAAAGCGACAAGAAGAACGAATCGGCCTTGATCCAGTCGGTCAGACGTCATCCGGTCAGCGGCGACATCATCCACGTCGACTTCCTGCGGGTGAGCCTGAGCGAAGAGGTCGCCCACGCCGTGCCCCTGCACTTCGTTGGCGCCGAGAAGTGCCCCGGTGTGAAGGCTGGCGGCATGTTCGAGCCGATCCGCCGCGAGCTTGAGATCCATGCCAAGGTGAGGGATTTGCCCGACTTCATCGAGGTCGACGTCTCCGGCATGAACCTGCGCGACGTGATCCACGTCCTCGATATTCCCCTGCCCGAGGGCTGCAAGGTGGTCACCGACGTCAACTTCACCCTGTGCACCGTCGTTGGTCATGGCGGTCCCGCCGGGGGCGGCGAAGAGGGCTGATGCCTGGAACGCTGATCGTCGGCCTGGGTAATCCGGGCACGCAGTACGAAGGAAGCCGACACAATGTCGGCTTTCTTTTTGTGGAGCGTATGGCCGACTTGTGGGGGCTGCCCCCCTTCAAGAAGGGGCTCCATCAGGCTCAATCGGCCCGCGGGCGGGTCGAGGGTGAGTCGGTGGCGCTGGCCCTGCCCCAGACATTCATGAACCGCAGCGGCGACACCGTCGTCCCCTTCCTCAACGATCTGGGGATCGAGGGGGACCGTATGCTGGTGGTCCATGACGACATGGATCTGCCGCTGGGCCACCTGCGTTTGAAGGTCGGTGGTGGCCACGGCGGCCACAACGGCCTGCGCCACATCATGGCCCGCCTGGGCCACGGCGATTTCGCCCGTTTGCGGGTCGGAATTGGCAAGGCGGCCAGCCGGGAAGAGACGGTCAACTTTGTGCTCGGCCGTTTCGGCAAAGCGGAGCAGGCGCTGATCGACGACGCCTTCGACGCTTTGCGCCCCCATTTCAAGCTTTTGGTCCACGCCGAGTGGAATCTGGCGATGAACCACATCAACCTCATCAAACCCGCCACCACCTAATCGACTACGGGAGCCGTTTATGGCCATTACCTGCGGCATCGTTGGCCTACCCAACGTCGGCAAATCGACCCTTTTCAACGCCCTGACCGAAGCGGGGGCCGAATCGGCCAACTACCCCTTCTGCACCATCGAGCCCAACGTCGGGGTGGTGCAGGTGCCCGATCCCCGCTTGAAAAAGCTGGCTGAGATCGTCAAACCCCGCGAGCGGGTGCTCCCCGCCACCATGGAGTTCGTCGACATCGCCGGCTTGGTGCGCGGCGCCTCGAAGGGGGAGGGGCTGGGCAACCAGTTTCTCGGTCACATCCGCTCGGTGGCGGCGATTGCCCATGTGGTGCGCTGCTTCGTGGACGAAAACGTCGTCCACGTCGAGGGGGGGGTCGATCCGATCCGCGACATCGAGGTGATCGACACCGAACTGATGCTCGCCGACCTGCAATCGGTGGAAAAACGGCTGACCGCATCGAGCAAGAAGCTCAAATCGGGCGACAAGGATGCCAAGGTTCAGGTGCCGGTGCTGGAGAAGGTTGCCGCCGCGCTCAACGACGGGGTGCCGATCCGGGCCCAAGGGCTACGCGCCGACGACCTGGAGGCCATTGCCGATCTCAACCTGCTTACCGGTAAGCCGCTGATTTATGTGGCCAACGTCGCCGAGGGCGATCTGCCGGGCGGCAACGCCCTGGTCGACCAGGTGCGTGCACGCGCCGCGACCGAGGGGGCCGAGGTGGTGGTGATCTGCGCCCAGATCGAATCGGAGCTGATCGAGATGGAGGAGGAGGAGCGGCGCGAATTTCTGGGTGAGTTGGGGATGGAGCAGACCGGTTTGGACCGGATGATTTTCGCCGCCTTCAAACTGTTGGGGCTGCACACCTATTTCACCGCCGGGGTCAAGGAGGTCCGCGCCTGGACCGTCCCGGTCGGCGCCACCGCCCCTCAGGCGGCGGGGGTGATCCACACCGACTTCGAGCGGGGCTTCATCCGCGCCGAGGTGACCGGCTACGACGATTTTGTCGCCTGCGGCGGCGAGCAAGGGGCCAAAGAGGCGGGCAAGCTGCGGCTGGAAGGCAAGGAGTACGTCGTGCACGACGGCGACGTGATGCACTTCCGCTTCAACGTTTAATCGCAAACTGATCGCCCGGAGACCGGGCTCCTACACCCTGAACGAACGGTTCGTGGTAGGGGTGGGAGCTTGGTCTCCGGGCGACATGCTTTCAATTCAACCCGCATCCAGGGGAACAACCATGTGGCAGGATCTCTTAAGTAAACTCAAAGAGCTGCGCGCCCGTCTCGAAGATGCACGGGGGTATCTTTGACGAGCCGAACAAGCGGTTCCGTCTCGATGAGCTCAACGCCCAATCGGAGGATCCCTCCTTCTGGAACGATGGGGTCAAAGCCCAGGGGCTGATGCGCGAGCGCACCTCGATTGAGACCGATCTGAAACAGATCGACGAGATTCAGGCGATCTTCGACGACCTCGAAACCATGATCGAATTCGAGGACGACGAGATGGCCGACGAGGCCAAGGGGCTGGTTGCCCAGGCCGAGGCGATCTTCGACAAACTCGAATTCAAGCGGATGCTCGGCGAGCCCGAGGATGCCCTGAACGCCTACGTCGACATCCATGCCGGGGCGGGTGGCACCGAATCCCAGGATTGGGCCGAGATGTTGCTGCGCATGTACCTGCGCTGGGGCGACAAGAAGGGGTTCAAGACCGATCTGATCGAGGTCTCGGCGGGGGAAGAGGCGGGGATCAAGTCGGCGACGATCCACATTCAGGGGGAGTACGCCTTCGGCTATTTGAAGAGCGAGACCGGCATTCACCGGCTGGTGCGGATCTCCCCCTTCGATTCCCAGGCGCGGCGCCACACCTCGTTTTCGTCGGTGTATGTCTACCCCGAGGTCGACGAGAACATCGAGATCGAAATCCTCGACAAGGATCTACGCATCGACACCTACCGCGCCTCCGGGGCGGGCGGGCAGCACGTCAACAAAACCGACTCGGCGGTGCGGATTACCCACATGCCGACCAACATCGTCGTCGCCTGCCAGACCGAACGCTCCCAGCATCAAAACCGCGACACCGCTTTCAAAATGCTGCGGGCCCGGCTGTACGAGCACGAGCTTGAAAAACGGCGCGAAAAAGAGGCGGAGGCCGAGGCCAACAAGAGCGACATCGGTTGGGGCCACCAGATTCGTTCCTACGTGCTGCACCCCTACCAGATGGTCAAGGATCTGCGCACCGGGGTCGAAAAGGGCAACGCCCAGGGGGTGCTCGACGGCGACCTGGACGACTACATGGAGGCGGCCCTCAAGTGGAAGGCGGGGGCCAAGCGGGTGGAGTGACCCGCCCCCCCCACAACAAAAAAGCGGCCCTCGGGCCGCTTTTTTGTTGTGGGGGGGGGCTGCAGCCTCAAAAGCGCACCGTCTTGATCCGCTCGATCAGATCGTCGAAACCGGGGCGGTGGATGAGCAGCAGCAGCCCCGCCAGGGTGATCATTCCGTATCCCCACTGCGCATCGCCCCCCATCAAAATCAGCACCAGCCCCAGCATGGCGGGCGCCTCGCTCATCCCCCAAATCACCAGCGCCACCCCCATCCCCTCGCTCCGAATCAGACGCAGCGCCCGCAGCTCTTGAGCGCTGAGTTTGCTTAAGTCGTGCGGGAGCCCCGCGTCGGGGCTGGCCCCTTTTTGCCGGGTGAGCAGCAGGTCTTCCGGCTCGGTGGGGCGGGCCAGCAGGTTGGCCAAGGGGAGCAGATCCCAGATTTTTTGCCGGGTCAGCAGCGACATCAGCGCCAGCCCCACCGCCAGCACCAGCAGCGCCAGCGAAATGGCGAAGCGCGACTCCCCTTCAAGCGCCGATCCCAGCCCCTGCCTTTGAAAGAAGAAGGCGATGGCCGCCACCACCAACACCGAAAACCCCATCGCCCCCCAGAGCAGGGTGGCGAGGCGGGTGATTTTTTCGACCTGGCGGACAAAGGTGGGGGAGACAATCATGAGGTAATCCTTGAGTGACTTGAGATGGATGGGCATGGTTGGTGGCGGTGCAGACTGCCCCGACTTTTCACCCGCGACAAGAGCCGACATGACGATCTTCGAGATCTACCGCCAAACCCTGCTCACCGAGCAAACAGCTCTGCTGGAGGGGATCGCCCGACTCAAAGAGAGCGGGCGGACCGTGGCGCTCGATCAAACCCTGATGGGGCGGCTGTCGCGTATGGATGCCCTGCAACAGCAGGCGATGGCCCAGGCGGGATTGGCGCGCAGTCGGGTTCGTTTGCGCGCCATTGAGGCGGCCCTGCAACGGCTGGAAGACAGGGTCTACGGG
Organism: Proteobacteria bacterium CG1_02_64_396; assembly: GCA_001872725.1. Taxonomy (NCBI): domain Bacteria; kingdom Pseudomonadati; phylum Pseudomonadota; species Proteobacteria bacterium CG1_02_64_396. The sequence goes on from MNWR01000065.1 coordinate 16,163, forward strand.
ATCTGCTGCGAATGTGGGGAGCCGGTCGAGCCGCAGCGGCTCGGCGCCGACCCGGCCACCCCGTTTTGCCAGGAGTGTTTGGTCGAGCGGGGTTAATGCTCTTGGGGCCTTGCCCAACAGGTGCCACAACCAGCGATGCAGCCGGTGAATCCCCCGGGGCTCGGCGGACATCGGAATGCACTGCCCCGCGACGACCTCAATGCCGTGATCCTGGCAAAACTGTACCGCTGCCTGCGATTCTGCCCCCTGCTGCATCCAGACCGCCTTGATCCCCGCAGCATGGCAAGCGTTCGCTTTGAGGCGGAGGGACGATCAGGACGAGCGCTTCGATGCCCTGAGGTAGGTCGGCCAACGTCGGCCAACGTCGGCCAACGTCGGATAACAATGCCGTCCCTCGATCGACTCGGCATGGGGATGGACGACGAAGAGTTCATACCCTTTGGCCTTCAGCTCTTTGAGAACCGTATTGCCGAACTTATCGCCCCGCCGCGAGACCCCCACCAAGGCCAAACGCTTGTGGGCAAGAATGTGTGCGATGGTTTCGGGGGCAACGGCGGTCATCGGCCCTCCTTCCAATGCCACCACTTGAGTTTGTCCGGTTCTCTGGCAGCAGGCGGGGTGCCTGCAAAATAGACCGCGCCGCGAAAAACGTAGAGGACACAGCGGTCGATGGGGCCGCCCCGCAGCGCCATCAAGCGTTGGTACATAACCTCGGGATCCTCCCCGCGCAGCCCCTCCACCGTGGTGTAGCCCAGATCGATCAGGTCTTGGGCCAGGCTGGGGCCGACGCCGGGGAGCTGTTGCAACCGCCGCGAGGTCTCGGTCACGGCGCCGGCTCGATCAGCACCACCCCCGACAGGGTCAGGTGGACGGTGGAGCGCCCCCCCGCCATGGGCGGTGCGCCGCCCCCCTCCAGGGCGTCGGTCGCCATCATGCGCATCGGCATGGGGGCGGGGAGGTCGCTGCCGTCGAGCGCCAACGATTCGATGCGGTATCGGCCGCTGCCGAACAGGGTCGCCATCTTGGCAGCCTGGACCCGTAGATCGTCTGCCGCCTGATCGATCAGCCCCCGTTTGGCCTCGCGCAGTGCCTGGTCCGACACCCGAAAATCCACCCCCTGCACCATCCCCCCCATCTTCTCGACCCGGCCGGTCCAGCTCAGGTCGTCGACTTGGCGATCAATCACCTGAAAGGTCTGACGGACCGACCAGCCGATGGCCACCTCGCCCCGGCGGATGGGGTAGGTGGCTCGGCCCACCGTCTGAACCGTGATGTCGGGCGATTTTTTCAATACCTCGACGATGCGTCCCGCCACCGCATCGACCTCGCGGCGCACCCCCTCTTGCTCCTTGCCCTCGCGGGTCACCTCAACGGTGACCACCGCCTCGTCGTTGGCGACCACGGTTTCGGCCTGACCGCTCAGAGCGACGCGGATCGGTTCGGCGGCGTGAAGGGGGGCGGCCCCGGCCAATACAAGGGCGGTTCCCACAACGGCGATCATGCGTTTCATGGCTGAATCCTCTTGAGATAGCGGTTGGCGGCATCGTCTTTCAAGGACGAAAAGGGTTGGTTGGTCTCGTGCGACCTGGGACGGACTTGCCCGAAGACACCCGCCGAGTGCTTGCACGGCCACGCTTTTGCCATGCTCGGATCGACCTCCAGGAAAGCCAAAAAGATCGACATTCAAGGGCGTTCGAGCCGGCGCGAGCCAGCACAGAGGGGAAGGATCAAGACTCAGCCCGAACGGTGTCGATCCCCGCGGTTTTCAGAGCCAATCCCGGTTCGCCAGCCCCCATCGCCACTTTGGCCAGCCGTTGCAGCAGGTGCTCCAGCCGCTCCTGGGTCCGCTCCCCCATCAGGCTGATCTGCAACCAGTTGCGGGCCAGCAGGTATTCGCTGCGAAAACTGAGCAGCAGCCCCTCGCGTTCGAGCGCCTCCCCCACCGCCAAGGTGTTGTGGGGTTCACTGAGGGCGACGGTAACGATGGAGGGGCTGGCTTGGGATTCGGGGACCACCAGATCAAACCCCAGCCCCCGCAGACGACCTCGCAGCCACTGGGCCAGTTGTTCGACATTTTGATAGATATGGGGTCGGTCGAAGTGGTCCAGCGCCGCTTTGAGGGTAGACAGCAGGTTGGAGGAATGGGTGAAGGGGACCCCCTGTTTGGCGGCGTAATACCCCAGGTCGAGGTAGCGGGGCAGAAGGGTCGGTGCCGGGGTGATCTCGTGGTGGTAGAAAACCAGAGCCAACCCCGGCAGCGCCCCCAACCCCTTGCCGCTGACCCCCGAGGCGAGCCAAACCCCACGCAGATCGAGGGGGACCATCCCCAGCGAGCTGATGCAATCCAGGCACAGCGCCATGCGATGGCGGGCGCAAACCCGTTTGAGCATCTGAAGGTCGTTGAGCTGCCCGGTCGAGGTTTCACAGTGGACCGCCCAGACCCAGCCGATGTCGAGGCGACCATGCAGCATGCCATCGAGGGTGCGCTCGTCGAAGGGCTCCCCCCAGGGGCGGCGCAGTACGTCGAACGACAGGTCCATCCGGGTGCCGTGATCGACCAACCGCTCCCCGAACTCTCCGTTGCTCAGGATGAGCCCCCGGTGTCCGGTCAGGGTGAGTTGCCCCGCCACGGCATCGTTGGCCAGGGTGCCGGAGCCCAGCAGGATCTCGACCCTGGCAGTCCGGGTCAGGCGGGTGAGACGGCTTTGGATCCGGCGAAAACCGGCCATAAAGTCGGGGGCGCGGTGGGAGTGGGGGGGGGTGGGGAAGGCGCTACGTACCTCGGGGCGTAGCGCCACCGGTCCCGGCAAAAAAGACTCCCCCGCGTGGGGTAGGCGGTTGAAGCCGGGCAGGGGGTTCAGGTGATCGATCAGCCGATCCAGGGAGACCAACATCGGCTGAAAACGGGCCTCGGGTGGGCCAACCTCGGGGCCGAAGGGGATGAACCCCAGATGGCGGTAGAGCTTGAGCTGACGGGAGGTGGCCGACATCACCCCCAGATCGTACCCATGGGTTTGCGCCTGCTCGACCAGCATGGTCAGCAGATGCCAGGCGATGGCGCCGCTGCGGTAGTCGGGGTCGATGGCCAGCAGCCGCACCTCGCAGGGGATTTGATGGGGGGGGAGGTAGCGGTCGAGGTCGGGGATCTTGGCGTCGAGGGAAAAGGGGCGGGCGGCCCGCATGGCGACCATCCCCGCCAGGCGGTCGCCGTCCAGGGCGATGAGGTAGGTGTTCTGTTCGTGGAAGCGGTCGACCAGACGCCGCTCGGGATTGGGGGGGTGTTGGGGAATCTCCTCTACAAAGGTGCGGTAGTTCAGCCGATGGATCTGCTCGAATTCCTCATCGCGGTCGGCGACCTTGAAGGTGTATCCCATGCCTCTTCCTCCTTGGGGCGGCCCCGACCCTCCACCCTGGAAAATCTGGAAACCACCTCGGTTTTTCGATTGTTTCAGCCTTGTCCTATTCGAACAACCCCCGTGGTTGGGCCCGGCCCGGCACCCTGAAAAGGGTGGTTCCGAGATGAGCTGCGCCCCGTCGAACCCCAGGCGACGTCGGGCCAACGGGATGCGTTGCGCCATCGGATCGGCCCAGGGCCCCTCTCCCCGCATGCGGCTGCCGAACTTGGGGTCGTTGAGTTTGCCGCCGCGCATCACCACGCCGAAAATATTTCGTCCAGCTCATGGGGCAACCGCAGCGCCACGTATCCGGCGCCGGTCGCCCCGGCGTTGCGGGCCTGCGCGAGGATCGACTCCAGCTCATGGTCGTTGAGTTTGGGGATCATCGGGGCTGCCATCACCGTGACCGGAATCCCCGCCTTGGCCAGGATTTCGATGGTCTGCAGCCGCTTCTTCGGCGAGGCGGCGCGGGGTTCCAGGCTGCGGGCGGGGTCGGGGTCGGGGTCGAGGGTCGTGATGCCGATCGCCACCAGCGCCAGGTGTTGCCGCGCCAGGTCGCTCAGAATGTCGAGGTCGCGCACCACCAGGGCCGATTGGGTAACCAATGCGGCGGGAAGGCGGTGCTGCGTCAGTACCTCAAGGATGCGCCGGGTTAGCCCCAGCGCCCGTTCCACCGGTGGCCCACGGCGATGGGTTGGCAGCGGTAGTGGGGGTGGGCCAACGCGCGCCGGAGCCGTTCGGGGGCGTCGGGCTTGTGCGGGATCTTGGTTTTGAAGTCGAGCCCCGGCGACAGATCGAGGTAGGCGTGGCTGGGTCGGGCAAAGCAGTAGGGACAACCGTGTTCGCAGCGTCGATAGGGGTTGATCGAGCGGTCGAACGGTACGTCGGGGGAGTTGTTGCGGGTGATGACCGTTTTGCGCGATCAAGCAGCAATTCTGTGGCGGGGGCTGGGGCCTCCTCATGCCACCAACCGTCCTCCAGCGCTGTCTCGCAGGTTGTGTGTGGTGAAAACGGTTGGCGGGGGCGACGTTGACCCCCCGTCGGGGCGGCGGCGGTCGCTTCGATGTTATTCCCGGCCGACTGGTTTATCCCGCCATCCCTTGTCTTCGACCCAGCCGTTGCTCGCCTGGGGGAAGAGATCGAAGCGGGGGATGTAGGGCTTGATGTCGAGCAGGGGCGTGGCGTCGAGCACGTCGATCCCCCGCACCGAAAGCACCGTCCCCTCCCGCCCGACCAGCTCGACGATGGACAGCCCGATGCCGTTGGGGCGGCAGGGGTGGCGCGAGGCGAAGATGCCGTGGGGGCGATCGTCGAGGAAGGTGGGGCGCACCAGCTCGATTGCCCCCGCCCGGTCGAAGCGGTAGAGCAGCATCAGATGGCTGAAGCCCTCGATGTCGGTCAGCCCCGGTTCTAAGGCGGGGTCGAGTTCGACGCTGCCGAGCGCCTGTTGCAGCGCCGCCCCCTGAATTGGGCACTGCTCTTTGGTTTTCCAGGGGGAGCGGATGGCGCCGATGGGGTGGAGTGTCCAGGCAGCGGGGGTCATGGGATTCTCAGCTCGGGCGGTCGGGACCGGTCGGCCCCTCGGGCAGTTCGTCAAGCCAGCCGGAGCGGGCGGCGGGGAAAGCGTCGGCGTAGGGAATGTAGGGTTTGAGATCGTAAACCGGGGAACCGTCAAGGATGTCGAGCCCCTCGACCTCGATGGTACGGCCCTGAATGCCAAGAATTTTCACCGCCGTCAGCCCGATGGGGTTGGGGCGGTGGGGGGCACGGGTGGCGAAGAGCCCCCGTTTAACCTTCGGCCCCCGGGTAGGGGTGACCATGGGGTTCCAACCCGAATTGAGGTGGAAGCCGTAAATCACCCAGAGCATGTCGAACCCCGCAACCCCTTGCAGTGCCTGCTCAAAGTTGGCGCCGGGATTCAAAACAATCCGCCCCCGTCCCGCCCCATCCAAAGTCCCCTGGCGGGGGACGCCGAAGCGCTCCCGATAGGGACTCTCGACAAGGCCGATGGGGGTCAGAGTCAACTCGCCGGTTCCGGCGAAGGCGGCGGTATAGCTTTTTTCAGGTTTGCGGCGGGGATGGGAGGTCATGGCGCGATCAAGGGGTTGAAGCGAGAAGGGGGGAAAGGGTGCGACCAGGCAGGGGAGGGGGCAAGGGGCATGTTCACCGCTACGGCGCTTGAAACCCGTTCCACTGATGGGTGAAGTCGCAGAAGGGTTTGTTGTTCGAACCACCGCAGCGGCACAGCAACGCTCCATCCTCCCGATAGCGCACCACCCCTTTGGCATCGATCAGCTCGAACGGCCCCTTCAGTTGAATCGGGCCGTTGTGCAGTGGGGTAATGGTCAGTGCCCCTGGCATCGCCCCGGTTCGTTGACGCAGGGCCTGACCCGGCACCCGACCTTGGTCGCTGAAGGTTTGCCAGAAATGGCGACCGTCGCAGAAGGGGGGATTGCGGGTAGCGCCACAGCGGCACAGCGCCAGCCGGGTCTCCCGCCGCACCTCATTGCCCAGGGCGTCGGTCAGAATCAGGTCGCCCCGAAAAAACAGCGGCCCCTTGGGGCAGACCGAGACGGTATTGCGTTTGGGGATCGCCTCTTGGGGGGCGCCGTCGGTGCGCTCGTAACGCAGCGCCGAGGTGGGGCAGCGCTCGATTACCTCGGCGATTGGGTCGGCGCCCGCCTGCTCCGGGTGGACCCAGGGTTTATCGCGGGTATTGAAGACCTGGGGTAGCCCTTGGATGCACTCGGCGACATGGGTGCACAGCTTGGGCTCGAAGAACACCACAATGCCAGGGGCGGTGTAGGTATGGATGCGCTCTTCGCTCATGGATGGGCTCCCGGTGGTGGTTACCAAACGTGGTCTTCCAGATCCTCGGGAGCGACCTCGTCCTCGCAGATCGTCCAACCCAGCACCGAAATCCCCGCCTCAACAACCGTGGCCGGATCGCCGCTGCGTAGCGGGTGCCAGTCGGGCAGATCCTTGCCCTCGGCCAGCAGTCGGTAGGCGCAGGTCTCGGGCAGCCAGCGGGTGGGCAGCGATGCCTCCGGTTTGAGGATCAAACATTCCGGCACCTCTTGGCTACGTCGGGCATACACCCGACAGCGGGCGGTGTCGGGGTGGAGCTGGCGGCAGACCACATCGGTGAAGTAGAGCGCGCCATCCTCTTCGTCCTCCAGTTTAACCAGGCAACACAACCCGCAACCGTCGCACAGCGCATCCCACTGCTGCGGGCTCATCTCGGCCAGGGGGGTGGTGTGCCAGAACACCAGTTACCCCTGTTGCAGGGGGGGGATGTGCCCCACCTTGACGTAGATCAGACACCCCTCGCGGCTGAAGGGGGTATGCGCGCTGTAGGGGGGATTACGCAGCCAGGTTCCGGCGGGGTACTCGCCGTATTCGTCGGCAAACACCCCTTCGAGCACGAAGATTTCCTCCCCGCCGGGGTGGACGTGGCGTTTAAAACGGGTACCGGGCGCCCAGCGTACCAGGGCGATGTGCTCCCCCTGAAACTCGTGCAGCGGCAACACCTTAAGCCCCGGATCGAGCCCTGGAAGCCACTGAGCGGCTGCGGTGTCGATCACCACGCGGGCGTCGTCCCCCGGTTGGAATTGACGCAGCTTCACCAGCAGGGTGCACCCTTGCTCGCTATGGGGGTTGTGGGGCAAGCCGGGGGGATTGCGGACGTAGGTGCCGGTGGGGTAGGTGCCGTGTTCGTCGGCGAAGGTGCCTGAGAGAACCAGAAATTCCTCCCCCGCGTCGTGGACGTGGCCAGGAAAGACGGCGCCGGGGTCGAAACGAACCACACTGGTGGCGCGGGCGATTTCGCCGCCGTCACGTTCCAACATGCGGCGGTGCACCCCCGGCGCGGGGGAGGCGGTCCAATCGGGGCTTTCGGGGGGGACCACAACGCGCTGACTGAAATCGGTATAAAGGTTCAAAAAGGCTCCGCTGCGCGGGGTTGAAAAAGGCGGCCCCCTAAGCAAGGGCCGCCTTGAACAGTCGGTCAAAAGGAAGACTTACCACATCTGCTGAATGTTAACGCCCTGGTAGTAGAAACTCAGGATCTGGTCGTAGTTCTTGCCGTCGTCCCCCATCGCCTTACCCCCCCATTGGGAGTAGCCGACCCCATGGCCAAAGCCCCCCCCTTCGAAGACCCAGGCATCCCCCTCGTCGCGTACCGATTTGTAGAGGATGTCGTAGGTATTGGCGGCGCGGCGCACCGAGGAGTAACTGCGCACCACCACGGGACTGCCTTCGTCGGTAACGATGCGGGTTTTGACCCAGCGACCGCTGGGGCCGATCTCGGCCGGTTCCAGACGCACCACATGACGCCCACGGGGAATCACCCCTCGGCTGGTCAACCCCTCTTCGAAATCGCCCTTCTTGACCCGTTTGCTCCAAGAGCCCATCTGCTGACTCTGGGAGTAGGGGTCGGGGTGATCGGTCATGTAGGTGACCGAGCTATCGAAAATCGCCTGGGGGGAGGCGCTGTGCCAGCCCGAGGAGGCGGTGAACTGGCTCAGGATCGGATGCCCGTCGTTCAGGATGATGACGCCGCGGGTCTCCTCCACCGCCTGGCGGCCCCGTGCGGTCTCTTTGCGGGTGCCGTAATAGGCCTGATCCCCGGTATCGGCCACCACGTCGTAGGTCCACTTGTCGCGGTGTTCCATCTGATAGAGGGCGTAGGTGCGGGCCGCCACCGCCTGCGCCTTGAGGGTCTCGACCGGCCAGCTTGCGGGGGACTCGGAGGTCACCACCCCGAGCAGGTAAGTTTCGAGGTCGACGAGGTTGAGCAGCTGGAGCTTGTCTTTGTAGACCATGATTTTCATGGTGCCGCGGAACTCGGTTGGTTTGCCCTCTTTTTGCACCGAAAGCAGGCCGCTTCTGGGTTGTACAATCAGGTCGGTTTGCCCGGTCGACCTGCCATTCACGGCAATCGAGCCGCCACTCAGGGTGATGTCTAAATTGCCCGAGGCCTGACCCGCCGACTGAGAAAGGCGATCAAGCAGATCGACCTCACCCTTGGCCCCAATGCTGAGGCTGTTTTCGAGGGTGAACAGTCGCACCCGAATCAGCGGCGCCTCCCCCAGCTTTTGCATGGCGGGGCGGCGCGGCGGGGGGCTGGCCACCACCGGACGCGGCTGCGCCTGGGCCACCGGGCGAGTGCTGGTGGCTGAGGGGGGGGGCGAAACCGGGCGGACGGTGGTTGTGGATAGGGGTGGGGAAGCCGGGCGGATGGTGGTTGTGGATGGGGGTGGGGAAACCGGGCGGCTCGGGGTGCCTTCCCCCATGGGTTGCATCTTTTGCGGCGCCCACTCGGGCCGTTTGAAACTCGGCGATTCAAAGCCGGGCGATTGGAAGTTGCCCCAGCCGCTGGGGGGAGCCATCCCTTGAGGCGCTTGGCCCGAACCGGCAAACCCTTGTCCCATCGCTTGCGGTTGCGGGGAGGGGGTGGGCTGGGGGGCAGGGGTGGCCGGTTGGGTGAGCTGGTCGCGCAAAAACGTCACGGAGCGGGCGTGTTCGCCGCTGGGGAAGAGGCGCAGGTATTGTTCAAAAGCGGCCAGGGCTTGTTCGTTTTGCTCCTGGTCGAAATAGAGCATTCCCAATTGATAGGCGGCGGGCTCGGCCATCTCGCTCTTACCGAAATCGCGCAAAATCTGCTGGTAGACCTGGGCCGCTTGGTCGAATTGGTCGAAGAAATTGGCCAGCACCGAGGCCCGTTGCAGCAGCGCTTTGGCTTGAATGTCGGGATTCGAGGTCGACTCGAAGGCGGTCGCAAAGGCGTCGAGCGCCTCGAAGAACTGCCCCGAGTCGACGTGCAAAATCCCCTCGTTGAGGACTTGGCGCGCAAAAAAGGCCGAATCGAGGTTGACGTCTTGAGCCCAAGCGGGGGGCGCAATCGCCACGGCGGCAGCCAAGAGCAACGATTTAGAAAGCGAAGGAGTCATGTTCCTTCCTTATGATGGTCTGAGGGGATATCGCAAATGGTGCTCAGGAAACACCAAACAAAGGCACCTGGCTTCCAAGTGGTGCTGGTCGACGACGGGCCATTACTTGCTGGTCATGGTGTAGGCACCATCCCAGTCGTCGGGGGGGGGCGATGTCAGGTAGTCGCGTGCCCGGCAAGCCATGGGGTCGGCAAAGGCAAGTCCTTGGGCCGCCAGGGTTTCGTAGCCTTGGGCCGCCTGATCGAAACGCCGCTCTAGATAATCCTTCCAGGTTTGCTCCACCAGTGGTTGCTGGGCGGCAAAGCTGTCCGGCACCAGAGTGAAGATCGTCACCGGGACCTTCTTGCCTTTGACCTTCACCTTGTCGACCGGCAGCAACACCCCCGGAACCTCGGCATCACCCAGGGCCTGGACCAGATCCTCGGTGCACAGGATGTGGGCGTGGTACATCTTGGTCAGCCCCTCCAGGCGGCTGGTCAGGTTCACCGCATCGCCGATGATGGTGTAGTCGAAGCGGATGTCGGCCCCCATGTTGCCCACCACCGCTTCGCCGGTATGCAGTCCGATGCCGATGTCGATCTCCGGCTCGCCCCGCTTGCGCTGATCGGCGTTGAATTCATGGAGCGCCTCGATCATGTGCAGCGCCGCCGTTAATCCCCGCGCCGGGTGGTCCGGCACATTGAGGGGGGCGTTCCAGAAGGCCATGACCGCATCGCCGATGTATTTATCGAGGGTGCCAAATTCGTCCATGACGATCTTGGTCATGGGGGCCAGATAACGGTTGAGCAGTGAGACCATCTCTTCGGCAGAAAGCTTTTCAGATAGGGTGGTGAAGCCGCGAATGTCTGAAAAGAGGATGGTCAGCGGCTTGCGCGCCCCACCCAGCGCCAGGGCGTCGGGATCGCGCAGCAGCTGGTCGACCAGGCCGGGCGAGACATACGACCCGAAAGCCTGACGCAAAAAGCGACCACGGCGGTCGACCACTAGGGTGAAATACCCTTGGACCGCAGTGTAGTTAATCAACAGAGTGAAAAAGCCGTAGGAGGGATTGATTTGCCACCCTTGTACCCCGATGCCCCAACGGGTGGCCCAGACCATGAGCGCGATGCCGACGATTAAGCCGCCAATCCCGGCCATGGTGCTTTTGTAGCGCCAGATGACGAAGGCAACCAGCATGGGAGCAATCAGGATGAGCAGCGCCTCAAGAAGGAACGATTCGGCCCCCGCGCTTAAGAAACGCCCTTGCAGGATTTGCGAGCAGGCGGTGGCGTGGATCTCGACCCCGGGGTAATCGGGGGCGATGGGGGTGACCCGGACGTCGTAAATGCCGGTGGCGGTGGCGCCGATGAAGACGATCTTCCCTTTGATCTGCTCCGGGGTGATCTTGCCGGTGATGACGTCGACCGCCGACCAGGTGGTGATGGTTTTGGCCGGACCGTAGTAATCCAGGGCGATTTGACCGTACTCGTCGGTGTTGACCGGCAGGGGGAGGTTTTCGTCGTCCAGCGGTTCGACCGAAACCCCGGTGACTCCGAAACGATCCAGGGTCACCGCCACCTCGCTACTGCGGGCGGTGGCCAAAGCGGCGGTGGCCAAGGTCGGCAGCAGCACCTTATGGACCGAAACCACCGCCTGATAACGGCGGATCACCCCATCGGCGTCGGGCACCACATTGAAGGAGCCTGCCATGTCGGCATGGTCGAGCAGGTCGGCCAGTCCCGGCTCGGCGTTGTCGTACTTGTAGAACAGCTGATCCGGGTCGATCTCGGGTTTATTGAGGATGTTGAGGTTGGTGACCGAGAAGGGGTCCAGAAGCTCCAGTGCCCCTTGGTAATGGGGATCGGTAGTCCCGAAAAACCCGGCCACTACATGGCCGTTGGCGGCAAAGGCGTCGGCGAGCGCCGCATCGGCCTCGGGCGACTCGGGCTCGGCGAAGACCACGTCGAGCGCGGTGGTCGAGGCCGGAGCCAGCGCCTCGATCAGTTTGGCGGTGGTCTGCCGGGGCCAAGGCCAGCGCCCCAACGCCTGAAGACTGGGTTCGTCGATGGCGACAATCACCACCCGAGGGTCGGGGGAGCTGACCGGTCGGTCGGCCATCACCACATCCTGGGCCTTGAGATCGAGGAGCTGAAACAACCTCGGTTTGGCAAAATCGAGGGTAAAACCCAGGAGTACCGAAACCAGGGTAATCAGAACGACGATCAGTCGGCCCGCCATGATGTTATTGCCCCAGGAAGAAGCGAACAGATTTGGCGTGGGGACCGGAGGGGAACCGCGTCAGGTAGTCGTTGAAGACCCCCCTGGCCTCATCGGTCCGCCCCTGGTCTTGATAGAGCATCCCCAGGTTAAACAGCCCCGGCTCCAACGCCTGGGTTTGGGGGAATTCGGTCAGGATGTGGCGGTAGGCCTGTTCGGCTTTGGTCAAATCCCGGGTACCACGGGCGTGGATCCCGCCTCGCAGCAGCCAGCCCTCCCCTTGCACCTCGGCATCTGGGTCGAGCGCCATGGCGCAGGCGATGGTGGTCTCCGCGTCGCGCCACACCGAGCGCTCCATCAGCAGATGGGCGTAGTTGAGGTTCCAACGAGCCAGCATGGCCGGGAGCCGCTCCAGTGCCTTCCAATCGGCGGGAATGGTGGGATCGGTCGAGGCGCGTAGCGCCTTGTGGGCGGCGGCGAGCAGCGGGTCGTCGGCAATGTCTGTGGCGGCAATCGGAGGGTGCCCCGTGGTCGACTCGGTCATCTTGCCGGCGGTGCTGTGCACCTCGGAGGAGTAATCGGCGGGGGGGGCCAGCGGATAGCCGTTAGGTCCAAGCGCCATCGAGGTCTCTTTGGCGGGTGGGCTCCCCGCGGCCACATTCCCCTCGTCGGTAAAGATCATCCCTACGTTCTTGTCTGAGACGGCGACAAAATCGGTTCCGCGCACACCGGCAACCAGGGTGGGGGTGCGTACCTCCCAACGGTCGTTCCCTTGGAATTTGGCTACCACCGCCCGCACCTTGCCCGAAATCAGCGAGAAGATCGATTCGCGCTCCGAGGTCTGCACCCGGAAACGCTGGATCTCCAACTCGGAGCGGTTGCCGATCTGAAGTTGGGAGCCATCGCGCAGTCGGACGATGGCCCGGCTTTGATCGCCGGTTTTGATCCGGTCGCCGACAAAGACATTGGTGCCGACCGTGATCGGTTCGGAACCGCCGCGTTCGACCCGTACCACCTCCCCTTGGGCCTCGATCACCTCTCCAGCAGGTGGACGGGCGTGGGCCGGTTGTACAAGCACCAGCATCAATACCAGCGCCATTAAGCTGCGCAGCCACAAGGTTAATCGAGGGAGAGTGTGTTCCATGGCTCCAGACTCCGGAGTGAAGGGGAAACCACAACCGGTCGGGAAAATCCCAACCGAGTCGAGGGGCTTGCCCCCCCTACGGCGTAAGGGCACCGGGGGGGCAGGCGAGGCTCATCCAGGTGAAAGGTGTTTCATCCAGCGTTGCGGTGGTCAGCGGCTAAAACCCAAAGCCGGTAAAGGTGGCCGAGATCGAGGTGTCGCTGAAGCTGTTGACCTTGAATCCCTGTTTGTTGCCCAGTGCTGCGGCCAGGTAAACGGTGTTCTCGGGGTATTCGACCCAATAGGTGCCGATCCCCTCGTTTTGAACCGAAAGCACCCAGGCGATCTGTTGCAAGGTCTGTTTGAGGGCCAGGGAGCTGTTGACGTCGGGCACATTGGCCACGGTGACCTTGACCTTCTTGGTGCTCCCCTTGAAGTGGTTGGAGACCGCCGATACCAGTTGCGGGGCTAGCTTTTCGGAAAGGGTGTTGAGCGCCTTGTAAGCGGCGTCTTCGGCGGTGGGGCCGCGACCCTGAGCATCGAAGGAGCCAGAGGCAACGATCTGGCTTTGGCCGTCCGAACGTTTGCTCATGACCCGCCAGGTCACCCGGGCGGTGACCAGCTCGAAGGGCATGGCGATGCCGTAGCCGATGTCGCCTCCCGCTTGACCGGTCCGAGTGAAGGTGACCTTACCGACCACGGTGTTGTTGGCCAGAAAGGCGTTGAACAGGGAGCGAATGACCACGTCGTTGCCGCTGCGCATCGCCTGTTCGAGCTCGTAGGCGTTGAGCTTGTGGGGCTGGGAGGCGATGTCGATCACCTCGTATCCCTGCATGGCAAGATCGTTGTTCAGCCGCTCGGCCAGAGGATTGGATTCCCGAACGCTGCCGTCGGGCATCTGCACCGGGAAGAAAATCGTCAGAGCGGTGTTTTTGGCCAACATCCCCATGGCCGCCTCGGCCGCCTCGGGGATGACGAAGGCCGAGATGGTGGCGCCGTAGGTGTCGCCCCGTTGCCCCTCGCCCAGTACCTGGAAGCCTTTGACGACCCCCCCCGTTTTGGCCTGGATCGCCTCGTCGACCAGCATGGCGTTTTGCACCAACGACTGGCTCTTAACCTGAACCCCCACCGCCTGCTCGATGGCGGCCCATTTGGCGCGGGCGATGGCTTCAAGTCTGGCCGAGGGGACATCGCCGTTGATGATGGCCGCCTCGCCGGTCGCCTGGGCGAAAATCCCTTGATCGCCGCCGGGTGGGACGGGCTCGGTTTGGCCAACCAGGGGCCAGCCTACCAGGAGGAGGGCGGCAAAGGCGCCCCGAATCCAGCGGGTCCAATGGGTTGGATGGGCAGACATGGGCAGATTCCTCGGCGCAATAACAAAACGTCGGGGCGCGTGTGCGCCCCCCGACGGTTGGTGGATCAATGAACGACGAAGACCACGTTGGCCCCTTCCAGGAAGCTCGCCCCCTGGTTAGCGGCCAAAATGGCGTCGGCATCCTGCTTGGAAATCCGCAGATCGGCGTTGGGGTCGGCGGTGACCGCACGGATCACCAAGGGATTGCGCAGGCTGCGTTCTTGCAGGATAGCCCGTCCCTTGCCGACATCATTGGTGTAATCGCCGCAGCCCCGCTTGGCCAGGATCTCCTGGGCGATGCGCGAGGGGTCGTACACCGCCTCCCCCGATTCGGTGAGGATGCGGTTGACCAGGGCAGGACGGAACGTGGTGCCGACCGCCTCGATGATAAGACCGTCATAAGCCTGGGGAGCGGGGGGCGGAGCCATCGGGGGGGCATAGGTTGGCGCCATTTGGTTTTGCAGGGCCGGCAACATCCCCTGAATGAACGAACCCGATAGACCGGATCCACCCCGGACCGGAATACGCAGGTAGACGGTGGCGATCATCATGTTGGGATCGTAGTTCTTGAAGACCGGCTCGAACCCCTTGACGAACCCCTCGACGAAGGTGGCGATTTTGTCGTCGGTGGCCATGCCGTTCTCCACCGTCGTCGCCCCCATGACCTGGACCCCCTTGAGAATCTCGACCGCTTCACGGTAGGCGGTTACTTGGGCGGCGCGCAGCGCCATGATCCGGGCCTGAGCGGGGGAGCGGGCGGTGTCGGGGGCAACCGCTTCGCCCGAGACGATCAGGGCACCATCACCCATCAACGCTTGGTCGAGGCTGGAGACCAGTTGCGGCGGCTGGGTGTAGACCGGTTGCTGCTGTGCCATCGGACGGGGCTGCCCATAGGCCGGCTGTTGATACCCCTGGGGAGGGGCATATCCCTGGGGTTGTTGATAACCCTGAGGTTGGCCATAGCCCTGAGGTGCCTGCTGATAACCTTGGGGCGCTTGTTGATACCCCTGGGGTTGCCCATAGGCAGGGGCTTGTTGCACCGGTTGCTGTTGCACCGGCTGGGAGTAATACCCCTGACCATCCACCGGCGGAGCACTAGGGTAGGTCTCGGCTACCGCGACCGATGCGGTCAGGGATATCGCTGCGGCCATAAGAAGAGAACGTTTCATTTTTGGGACTCCTTTTCAACCCAGACGACAGCACTCGGCCATCAATAAATGTTCATGGTTTGCTTGAGAACCTTGATGGCCAGCAGCGCCTCGGCACCATCCACCTCGTCGTCTGGCCTGAATTCTCCGGAGAGCTCGGTCTCCATCAGATTGCGGCTGGCCACCGTCTGCACCGCGTTGAACCAGGGGGCGGAGGGGACCACGTCGGGGAAGGGGGACTGCTGCTGACCCAGGAACCGGGTCGGGATGCTTTGATCGCCGGTCAACTTAATCAGCACATCCTCCAGCACCAGGGCCAGTTCCTTACGATGGATCGGGGCGCTGGGGTAGAAGAGGTAGGCGTTGACCCGCTTGTCGAACATCGGCTCAAGTCCCCGCACATGCCACTTCATCAAGGTCTCGACCTCAATTTTGAAGGGGGAATCGGTGATATCTGGGGGGGTGAAATCGGCTTGTCCCGGGGTCTGGGAGCGAACCGGGATGCGCCCAGCGAAGAGTTTGTCGATCTTGAGTTCGTCGACAAACAGCGCCGCCATGTCGCCACGGGTGACGGTGTCTTGCATGGCAATCTGTTTGCCGACGTCGCCGACGGTAATGCCCGACATCGCCCGGACGATCCGATCGGTTTTCTTCCAGGCGGCCAGGGCCAGGGGATGCCACTTGCCGTCACGGCGGGCATCTTGCACCGACTGGAAGGCATCGCGGGCCTTTTGGAAGTCCATGTGTTTGAGGTAGGCCCAACCCATGTAGTAATCGAGCGCCTCGGCCCCCTGGTAGTAGGGCATTTTCCGCTCGTCGATCCGGTCGATTTTCTTGGCGTCCTCGAAGGCATCGGCCGCATCTTCAAACCAATCCTGACTGCGCAGGGTGGTGAAATACCGAATGGCGTTGATGTGGCCGATGAGTTCGTCTTCAGGGGTTGCGTCGGCGTATTTGCCCGACTTCTTGTGGGCATCAACCGCCTTGTCGACATCAACCTGGGAGTAGCCGGCATCGGGATTGGCGGTCGCCTTCACCGCCATAGCGATTGACAGCCCCCCGTAGGCGCGGCTGAACTCGTCGTCGAGCTGAATGGCCCGGTTGAACTTGCTGATCGCATCGTCGATGCGGTTTTGCTCCAGCAACTCCATCCCGCTGACGGTGTGATGCTGCGGGTTGTCGGTGGGGGAGACCGGCTTGACCTTCTCGCCGCACCCGGCCAGGACCAGCAGGGTCGCGGCGGCGGTGACGGAGACGATTCGGTGGGAGAGGTGCATCGGTGTGTCCTCCTTGGGGATTCGGTGGGTGGGATCCAACGCGATCTGATAGGTTGAGCGGCGCCGAACGACGCCATGGGGTTTCATCGGCGGGCCCAAATTATGGGGCGAAAGAGGTTGTATACCTTCCCCCCAGCACTGGCAAGACCCGCGTTCACAGGGGGTTGTGGCCAGGGTCACACCTTGGGGCGAATGGGGCTCTGGGTGGGGCGGTCGGCAAAAAATCGGGCGATCCAGCGCTCCAGTCCCCGGTCCGGCTCGCCGGTTTTGACCCCACGGTCGACCTCTGAGAGGGTTGCCAGAGCGGCGATGGCGCGGTCGCGGCTCCAACGCCGCATTCCCCCCGCGAAGGTTCGTTGTTGCTTCCAGAACACCCGCAGGGTCTTGGCGATTTGCTCCGGATGTTGGCCTGCCTGGGCCAGGGCGTGCCCCTGCACGATCAGGCGCAGGTTCGAGGCCAAACGAAACAGGATTTGCGGCGGCTCGATGCCCGCAGCCCGCAAGCGGCGCAGTTGACGCAGGGCTTGGGCCGGATCCCGCTGGTAGAAGGCTGCCTCCATCTCTTGAAAACCGCCGGTCTGATCGTTCACCGCCACCGCCTCGACGTGCTCCTCCCGGATGACCCCCCCGCTTCCCCACAGGGTGAGTTTGTCCAGCTCCTGGGCAAGCAGCGGCAGGTCGTGGCAGTAGTCGATAAGCAGTTCTTTGGCATCCTGGGTCATCTCCAGGTCGGCCTCGTCGAGTCGGTGAATCAGCCACTGCATCCGTTGTGGGCGGTCCAGGGGGTAGAAGAGGGCGACGACCCCGTGTTGCGCCACCGCCTTGAACAGTTTGCCATTCTTGAATTTGGGATCGACCCGCTCGCGGGAGACCAGTACCAGACTGAGCGAGGCGCGTTGCTCGGCCAGCAACGCGGCGATCACCCCGGCGCCGTCCCCTTTAATCTGATGGGCATCCTCAATCACGACCACCGATTGCCGGGCGAACAGGCTCGGCTGTGGCAGCTGGGTCGCCAAGGTTTTGGCGTCGCAGCTTGAGCCGACCAGACGAACCCACTCAGCCTCCTGTCCGGTCCAATGGTGGCGCAACAGGGTCATGGCGTGATCGATGCCCCACCCCTCCTCCCCGGCCAGCAACAGCGCGCGCGGGGGGGTACGGTGGAGGTGTTCGAACAGCGCTTCGGGTTTGAGCTCCAATGAAGAATCCTCAGAAGGAATAGGCCAGATCGAGCCAAGCGGTGCGACCGAATGGATCGCCGCCGGGTAAATCGACCCGGTAAGAGCCGGCGGCGATGGCGCCCATCGGGGCGGCAGGTGCGACAACCTGGGGGGTCGGGATCGAGCGGATTTGCCGGTTGGCCAGATTGCGCACCACCGCCTTAATGTTCAAGGCTCCCATTTTATAGCGGCCCGACAAGTCGAGGCGGCTCCACCCCGCCACCCGAAGGTTGGTCAGGGTTTGCCCCTGGGCAATCCCCCCCATATCAAAGGCCTGAAAGCGACGCGGCCCCATGGTATGTAGGGCGATGCCCAGATCGACCTGGGGCAGGGGCAGATAGTGGAGGGATGCTCCCCCCGAAAGGTCGGGGCTGAGCGACAAAGGCTCTCCGTCGCCCCGGTTGCTGCGCCGGATCGCCGTTCCCCAACCGTCGATGCGCCACGACCCATCGGGTTGGTAACTCCAGCGTCCCTCCCCGCCGATGAAGCGGGCGACCCCGGTGTTGCTCCAAGCCAGGATGGGGACCGGGGTCGGCTCGAAATTGCCGTAAGTTCCCCCCACCGGCAGCCCGTAAATTAAGGCCAGAATATTGCTGATGTAGCCGTTGCTGGTGAGCCCTTCGTACCGAAAAGCGATCCGGTTGTGGATTTCATACCCCCACAGCGCCGCCTGCCCCTGCCAACGCCCCCCCTCCCCTTGATAAGAAAGCTCAATGCCCCGCACCTGCTCCGGGGCGACCACCCCTTTGTTGGGACGGATCACCCCATCGCCGGGACGGTCGGCATTTCCTCCAAACAGGTACAGGGGGTTCATAATCATATCGAGCCCCTGCTCCCACAGGGTGGCCAAACGGTAGGACTGACCGGCGGTGACCAGCAGGCTGTGGTGGGGAGACAGACGGTGGCGCCATGAAAACCGGGGGGAGACGAAGCGGCGACGGTCCCCATCGGCGTCGAGCCGTTGTTCATCGCCCCGTAGCCCCAAGTACCAATCGTTGTTCAGATCGGCCAGCGACCATTCGGCGAAGATCGACAGACGCCGGTCGTGGGAGGTCACCCCGGGGCTGCCCGCCCTTCCCCCTTGTTCGTAACGAATGTCGCGCAGACTGCCCCCGAGTAGAGCGTTGTGGGGGCCCCATTGTTGGTGCAGGTGGCCATCGACGATGAGGTTGTCCATGGCCAGATCATAGTCGGGGGGTAGCCCCATGACCTGCTCGCGATCCCAAACCCGCTGTGCCGAAAGGGCGCCGCTGCCCCCTTCAAAGCTGGCGCGCCACCAGTGTTGATCGGTGTGCCAGGGCAGGGCGCCGATATTCATCTGGGGCATGAACTGATCCACCCCCCGGCTGCCCCCTCCTTGAAATGAAATCGCGTTTTCGCCCCCCATCTGAAGGTGGGCGTTGACGGCGTAGCGCTCGGCAAGCAACCCCTGCGTTCGGGGAGGGGCTGGGTAGAGGCCGGGGATGCCGGTAGCTTGAATCTGGGCGTTGGAATGGGCGACATCCTCGATCCAATGGGGACCGGATCGGATGCGCTCCTGGGTGGCTTTGTCGTACCAGGCCGAAAGGTTCAACCCCCCTTGCCGGATCCCAGAGGTCAGCCCCTGCTCTTGCCCGTTTAAGGTGCCATCCCGGCGGGCAAACAAGGTGAGAGGGGCAAAGTTGTGGCGGGTGAACAGTTGAATGACGCCGGTGGCGGCATTGGCTCCGTAAAGGGACGAAGAGGGCCCCAGCACCACCTCGATGCGGTCGATGGCCGCCAGGGGGGGCAGCCATGCCTGCCAAAACACCAGACCATGGGCCTCTTCGAGGATGGGGCGACCGTCGACCATCACCATCACCCGATTGCTCATCAGTTGGTTGCTGCCCCGAATGCCGATCTCGTATTGGGTTTGCGAGGTGCGGGCTACATCGAGGCCGGGGATCGACTCCAGCAGTTCGGGGATGTTGCGGGCCGCCAGCCGTTCGATCTGCTCCCGGTCCAGGGTATAGACCGTGGCGGGGGCGAGGCTGGCCGGTAGCGGTATGCGCGACGAGGTCGACAGCGAAGGGTTGCCGATGAGGAAAGACTCCAGGGGGTCGGCGTCACCCAGTGCCATGCCGGGAGGGGTAATGCCGCAACACAGCACGAGGAAAAGCCCCCAAGGCGGGGGGGTGGCTAGGGGGCGGTGTCGAATCATGAGGTCGTGCACAAAACCGGTGTTTTCCGCAGGCAGGCAGGTGATGATCGCATCATGGACCCGAAACATCCCATAGGTTGGCAGTGGGCATGGCCCCGGCTGGCAAAGGTGGCGGCGTTGGTATTCGGTTTGGCGGGTTTCGGTCTGGCCGATGTTGCCCCCCCCACCCTGCTGGTTGTTTGTCCCGACCGCCCCCCGTACACCGAACTGGCGGCCGCAATTCGTCCCGACGGTTGGGATGTTCGAGTTGTCGACCATATTGCGGCAGAGGGTTTGCCCAAGGTCGACGCCGCCGTGGCCTTGGGGCACGAGGCCTGGGAGGAACTCGGCCGGGCCGGATATACCGGGGCACTGTGGGTTGCCATGGTGTCACAGCGACCGGTAGAGGGACAAGGCAAGGCCATGGGGGGGCTGCTTCTGGCACCCGACATGGAGCCGATGCTGCGCCACATCCTTCACCTGTTCCCCGGTGTGCATCGCATCGGGGTTTTATTCGACCGCACCAAGGCCCCCGACCTCTTCCCCGTTGCACGGGGGGTGACCCTGATCCCCCTGCCCATTGATCCCGAACATCCGGTTTGGCCCTCGGCCCAGCTCGATCAAGAGGGGATCGAACTGCTGTGGCCGCTGCCCCATTCGGCGCTCTATCGGGCCGGGGTCGACGATCTGCTGTGGGTCGATATCCTGCGGCATCGCCTGCCCGCCGTCGCCCCTTCGCCCCAATTAATGGGGCGGGGTCCGGTGGTGGCATGGCAATACGATTGGCCCCTGGCGGGGGTTTGGTTGTCCCAAGCGGTCGCTCTGGGCAGGCCCCAATGGGGACGTCATCCCGTCGGCTCGTGGGTGGTCGACCCCCATGTGGCCAGGTTGATCGGTATCGATCCGGTTCGATTGCGGCGGCGTATTGAGGAATGGGAGCCATGATGGGCATATTGCAACTACAGCGGTGGCGGGAGCGGGCCTTGCGGTGGACGCTACGACTTTCCCCCATTGCGGCGGCGTTGGTGCTCCACGTGGGGCTACTGGTTGCGTACGAACACGAGCGGCAGGATCAAGTGGTCAGCCAGTCCCTGCACGACGTGGAGATCCTGGCCGAGTTGGTGGCCCGTCAGGCGGGGCGTTCGGTCGCCTTCGGAAACCTGCAAGAGCTCAAGGATGTGGCCTCGGCGATCAAGGCCCATGTCGGGGTGACCGGGGTCCGGGTCATCCGCGCCGACGGCCAGGTGTTGGTCGGCGACGAGGTGGAACACTCCGGGGTCAAGGTGTTGCGGCGGGAGATCCGGGATTGGTCGGCCAGCGAAGGGGCCTTTTTCTTCGGTCCCCAGGAGGGGGTGCCGACGGTGCTCGGAGAGGTCGAGGTGGTCATCGATCCCCAACCGCTGCTGCCCCATGGGGCGTTGCCCGGCGGTTATGTCTGGTTGGTGGCATTCATTTGGGGTGTGGCAGGGTTGATGGTTCTGGCATTGGAATATTGGTGGTGGCGCCCCATCGGACGGTTGCTGTCAGCCAATTGGCTTGAAGAGCGGAGCGCCGCCGCCCGCCTGCCCCCCATTTGGAACGATATCCTCAGAAAACTGCTGCAACGGCTGCGGATTCGCCGCAAACAGAACGAATCGTTTCGGGAGCGCCAACAGAAGCTTGAGCATACGAACCGAGATTTAGAAAGGGCGCTGCGACGTTCACAAGAAACCGGACGCGAAAGCGCGCTGCGCTTAAAAGAAGAAAATCGCTTTCAAGAGCGTTTTTTGGCCCAGCTTTCCCATGATTTTCGTACCCCGTTAACCGGCATTCGCTCCGCCATCGATCTGTTGGCCGATCGCCACGAGCCCTTGAGCGAGGCAACTCAAGATCGATTGATGGCCCACATCAAGGAGCAAAGCGGTCGCTTGGAGCGTTTGGTCGAGCGGGTGATGCACCTGGAGCGCTTTGCCTTGCAGGAGGAGCCGGTTTTGCTCGCCCCCCTTGATGTGCACGGGCAATTGCAAGGGCTGGTTTCCGATTTGGATCGTGAGGTGGCCGGGGCGGGGTTGCAGATTTTGCTTGACCCCCAGGTGGGGAAGAAACATTTGCTGGCAGAAGGGAGCGCCAAGCTGATCCGGGCGGTATTCCTCGAATTGGTCCGTAACGCCATCCGCTTTACCCCGCCGGGGGGGGTAATCCAAATCGGGATCGACATCGAACCTGAGAGCCGCTGGATTTTGGTCAAGGTGCAGGACAGCGGCGTCGGCATCGAGCTGGATCGGATCGACAAGGTTATGCAAACCGGAGTCACGCCGACGCCGGGGGTGCGACCGGGGGATCAGGGGCGTGGAGGGGGGCTGACCCGCGCACGCCGCTCGATGCAAAAAATGGGGGGGGAGCTCAAGTTGGTATCGCAACCGGGGAGGGGAACGCGGGTCGAGGTTTGGCTGCCAGGGACCGCCCAGTCCTCATCCGAGCAGTAATTCGCCGACCTTTCGAGACAGGGTTTCGGGATCGAACGGTTTGGTCAGAAACAGATTAGCCCCCAACGCTAGCGCCTTGGCGGCGTCCCGATCCTGCCCTTTGGCGGTCAAGACGACGATGGGGATTTTCGCAAGCCCGGGGTCGGCGGCATTACGAACCCGCCGAATCATCTCGAAGCCATCAAAGGGCTCCATCATCAGATCGGTGATGAGCAGCCGAGCCCCCTCACTGATTAATACATGCCATCCGTCGTCGGGGTTGTCGATGGCGCTGACCTGGTAGCCGTTTTTCAGCGACAACAAAATCTCAAGGGGAATCAGGACCCCTTGATCGTCTTCCACGATGACGATATCCCACATGGCAACCCCTTGATATCGATTGAGAATGATTGGTCTTGAGATCAGTCGTGAATCCCAGCCCGTTTAAGCCGGTAACGGAAAGTGGAGCGGTCGACCCCCAACATGCGGGCTGCTTCGGCCTTGTTGCCTCGACAGTGGCGCAGCACATCGCCCAGCAAACGCCGCTCGACCTCGTTCAAGGTGGCATCTCCCCAGGGTAGGGTCAATTGCCAGACCGCCCCGTCCCCCTTGGTCGCTGGGGCAGTCCCCCCCGCTGCCGGTCCGCCTACCACCTCCACGACGGGTTCGCTGCCGGGATCCCAAAGATGCTCCGAATCGATGACCTCCCCTTGGCTACGGATGGTGGCCCGTTCCATCACGTTGCGCAGTTCCCGAACATTGCCGGGCCAGGGGTGGGCGATCAATTGGGTCAGTGCCCGCGATGAGATTTCAGCCGCGCCCGACCAGTTGCGGCGATGGCGGCACTGTTCGGCAAAACCTTGGGCCAGCAGGGGGATGTCCTCGCGGCGTTCCCTCAATGGGGGCAAGCGTAGTGGGAAGGTATTCAGGCGAAAGAGCAGGTCGTGCCTGAAGAGCCCCTCTTGCACCCGCTGGGTCAGGCTTTGGTGGGTGGCGGCAATCACCCGGATGTCGACCTTCGTTTTGCCTCCTCCGACCCGCTCGACCTCCCGCGTTTCGAGCACCCGCAACAGTTTGGCCTGCAATTCGGATGGCATGTCGCCGATTTCGTCGAGAAACAAGGTCCCCCCATCGGCCTCGACGATGCGTCCGATGCGGCTGCGGTCGGCCCCGGTGAAGGCGCCCCGTTCATGGCCGAACAATTCGCTTTCGAGCAAAGCGTGGGGGATCGCAGCGCAGTTGATTGCCACGAAGGGGCGGCTGCGCCGGGGGCTGAGATCGTGCAGCGCCTGGGCCAGAAGCTCCTTGCCGGTTCCGGTTTCCCCGGTAATCAACACCGAGACGTCGGGATCTTCGGCGGCGATGGTCGCTTCGCCGAACAAGCGACGCATAGAGGACGATTGTCCCAGCATCGCTCCGAACCGGGCCCCTTCGCGGATCGAGGAGCTGGCGCGGCGGATGCTGGTCAGGGCCAGGGCCACCAGGGGGGCCAGGGTCGAGGCGATGACCCGGTCGGTGGCCAGAAAACGTTGATGGCGGGTCAGGGTGATGGCGCCGATGGTGCGGTTATCAAGGGTGATCGGCAAAAACAGTAGGCTGCCCCCGATGGCTTCCCCCGGCAGACGGCGCGGTTCGCGCATCGGGTCGTCGATGACCTTGGCCTCCGACTCGTTCAGCAGCTGCCCCAAGAGCCCCTGGCCCGGAACAATCGCCGGATGCCCGCCGGTGACCGGGTGCAAGGCCTCGTCCTCTTGGGTCAGCGCACGTTTTGAAACGAACAGAAAGATCTCTTCAAAATCGGTGACCTGCCGCCACGCCTCCCCCAATCGGGTGAGGAGCCCCTCCTCGGAACGGGCCTCCGACATGGTGCTGGGCAGCGAGTGGAGCAGGTTGATGATTTTTTGAAATTCGAGCAGACGATCCGAGAGGACCGGAACCGAGGCTCCATGGCGTAGCAGGTCGGCAAGCCCTTTACCCCATGCTGCTGGCAGCTCCCGGTTGCCGATCAGGCGCCACGCACCCCCCAGGGTGTATTCCCAAGCGGTGTCGGGGGGGGATGGGTCGGCCTTGGTCAGAAGGGCGATCTGGGTTGCCAACGTCCGGGGCCATTGTTCGGCCAGGGTACGTAAAGGGTCATGGGACATCGGGAACCTCTAGGGTTAATATCAACCAGTTAATATTAACCATATCAGCCATTATTAACCGAACCAAGCGGTTTGAGATCCATGATGCTCTGAATAAAAGCTCGATGCGACAACGGTTTTGGCAGCATCGCACGGGTTGGCACGGTTCGTGATCTAGACGTTAGCGAGACTTGAGGACGGGGCCAGGGAACAAGGAGGAGCAGGGGGTGGGGAACCACCGGAGCCAGGAGGCTATGGAGGCACGAGGATCGTAGCCGCATGCAGGAGTCGGAAATGGCCCAGACGGATCAAGGAAAAGGACTCTCAGTCTTCAGGTGGAAGGGTTGGACCACGGAGGGTAGGAGGTCAGGAACACCACGAAAAGCCCCGGGCAACCCCCGGGGTTTTTCGCTTATGGGGGTATCGCGTTCCACCAGGGGGAGCGAATCAGCCGTTTGGATCCGCTCTGCAATGCCAAGGCGATGGGTGAGCAATGTTGCTCGGCCTGGTCGGCGTCGATCAACCGAGGGGGGGAGAGCCCCAGTCGGCGGGCGGCTTGGGCAACGGCGTAACGTCTGAGGTAGGGGGCGCCATCGCTGAAATGAACCACGCTGCCTGCCGGGGCCAGATCCAACAGCCGTACCCCCAACCGCGCCGCGTCGCGAACCTCGATACGATTGAACCAGCGGGCGGGCCGCCAATCGATTAGGACCTCGATTTTTCCCGCCAGCAGTCGCTCTTCAAGATTTCGCCCCGGTCCCACAATCCCCGACATCCTCCAGATTTGCCCCCCCCACGCCAAGGCCAGCGCCTCGGCGGCAAGGCGTCGTCGTGCCATGGGGTGTTGCGGTTGGGTGGGGGTCGATTCGTCGATCCAACGCCCGCCGTGATCCCCCAGAACCCCGGTGCTGCTGACGTAGCTGATGCGAGTCACGTCATGACGCGCGGCGATTTGCAAAATCCTCAAGAGTCTGGGGTCGGGCTCCAAATCGACTGGGGGGGCAATGGTGTAGACCAGGGCGTCGATGTCGCGCCATGCCGGATGGTCGATTCCGATTTCCTCGGCCATCATCGACCACCAGCCGGACCACATTTCAGGTTGATCGGGTTTTTGATGTCGTGCGATGCCAAAAACCCGGTGCCCCTGCTCGACCAGTTCTCGGGCCAGGAATCCCCCAAAGTAACCCGCGCCGACGATGAGTACATTCATGATGTGTTCCATTCAAAATAGCCGTTCGCGCCACCCAGTCGTCAAGGTGATGCTGGCTGGGTTGTGCTGTTTGTGGGCGCTGGGGGCCAGCGCTGCGGAGCGGCTCTGGCTGGTGGCCGATGAGGGTCATGATACCTTGGGTGGATTGCAATGGGATGGCTCTCCCCGAGACGACAGTCGCCGGGCGGGGGGGCGGTCGGACGACCATGGCATCGAAAAAAGCTTCCAATTGCAGTATGGCCGCATGACCTATTCGGAGCGGTTGCCTGTTGGTATTTGGCACCCCTCCCGGGCGTTGACCAGTCGTGCTGATCTCGACTGGGGGGGGAGCCGGATCGATCTGTCCGGTTTTTGGGGGCCGACCCGGTTCCGCTGGACCTTCGGTGCGCAATATCAAAAGTCGCAGCAGGGGCTTGAACAGTGGTGGGACGGCGATTTGCTGTATCAAAAGAACCAGCTTGAGTTCCAGGCGGTACAACTGGAGGGGGGATTCGGCTGGCCTTGGGACTACCAACGTCTTTCGGGGCAATTCATGGCCGAGGTTGTGGGACGACAGGAGGATCAAAGTCGGAGTTTTGCAGCCGGGCAATCCGCTTTTTCGGTAGAGCGGATTCGATCGGCATGGGTCGGTTTCAAGGGGGATGTGCGTCTGCCCCTGACCGAGGGTATTGCCCTAACCGCCGGGGGCAACTGGGATTACTCCCCTTGGAACCAGATGACCAACACCATTTTTCTCTCCTCGCCCGACGCAACGTTCCAGGGCGCCGAAGGGACCCGTTGGCAGGCTTGGGCGGGGTTTCTGGCTACGGGGCGGTTTGCGTTGGGACCGTTCCATTTGGCACTGGTGGTGGGCATGAGCCAAACCCGTTTGAACGGCGAGACCTCGGGGCGAACGGTGGCCGATTCGACGGGAAACCTGGTGACCGCCTATTGGCCCGAAAACCAACACCGCGAATACGGCGTCGGCATGACCCTGACCTGGAGTCCCGGGCGATGAGATGGAGCTGGGTGTTGCCCTTCTTGATGTCGGTGGCGCTGCCGGTTGGGGCCGACGGGGGGGGCATAGCCCCAATGGAGGCGGTCGAAACCCATCGGGTGGTCGAGGTGCTGGATGGCGATACGGTGGTGCTGGATAACCGAGTGCACGTTCGGGTGCTGGGAATCAACACCCCCGAAATCGCCCACCGCGACCAAGAGGCGATGCCCTTTGGTGATGAGGCGGCCGAGCTGACCCGGCGCTGGGTTTTGGGAAAACAGGTCGGTTTGGCTTTCGATCATGAGCGACACGACCGATATGGGCGACTGTTGGCCCACGTGATTCTGCCCGATGGTGAAAGCCTGGGGCGGCGATTGGTGGCGAGCGGAGTCGCTTGGGTGTACATCATTCCCCCCAATACCGCAGATACCGAGGTGTTGCTGCACCTTGAAGACCAAGCCCGCAGTCTGGGACGAGGATTATGGCGCCTACCCGACTATCGGCCCTTGCCGTTTCAGCGGGCCGAACGGGGAATGGGGGCATTCCGGCTGGTGACCGGGGTGGTACGGGAGGTGGTGCCGGGCCGTGGAGGGGTGCTACTCAAATTCGGGGAGCGCTTCACGGTGTTTATCGCCAAGAGCGATCTCTGGCGTTGGCAAGAACGAGGGATCGACCTGGAGCGCCAATACCTTGGTCGCAGGGTGATGGTGCGCGGACGCATCAAGGATTACGGCGGTCCCTCCATTCGCATCGACGATCCCTTGCAGATTCAGCGCTTGGACCGCGATCAATCGGGGGCGGTCTCGCCCCACAGTTGGGGGTTGAGCCCCCATTGCTTGCCCATGCCAATGGCCACCTCGCTCCAGATTTCGCTCAGCGAAGGGTGATTCACCGCGCTTTGGGCTAGAAAGCGCAGCGCCTGACCGGGGGGGAGGGTGCTCAGCATCTGAATCAACTCCCCCGCTTGCTCCCCCACCACCTGTCCCGCCAGAACCTCCCCACTGTCCATGTCGGCCACCAGTCGGGCAAATCCATGGGCCTGACCCTGTGCCAGGGCCTGGGGCAATACATCGAAAGCCACGAATCCCACCGCCGGCTCAAAACCGGCATCCTCCAGCGCTTCGTCTTCGGGGCCGAAAAAGGCCCCCTCGGTCGCCGAATAGATGGCGGTGGGGATTTGGTTGCGCCATCCCTTGGTGGGGGTGGCGGCGCCGGTGATGGCGTCGACGACCGTAAGTGCCTCGCGCATGGCTCGATTGGCGGTCATGGGGCCGGGGGTGCAATCGCCAATGGCCCAAACCCCCGGTGCGGCGGTTTGGCAGCGTTCGTTCACAGAGATGGGACCATGGGCTTCCAGATCGAGATGTTCTAGACCGAGGTCGGAGGTGTTGGGGGTGCGGCCGGTAGCGACCAAAACGGCATCGAAACACTCGCCCCCGATGCGGACCGCATCATTGTCGATCTCAGGGGTGGGGATGGGGGCGATCCGGGGTGCGATGCCCCTACGGGCCAGAGCCTGCAAAACCGGGGTGCGCACCACTTCGGGGATATGCTTAAGCGGGGTGGAACGGCACAGCCAGGTCACCCCAATTCCGAGCAAAGGCAGGATGTAAGCGAGCTCCACCGCGACGATGCCGCCGCCGATCAACGCCCAATGGCCCCGGTGGGGGGGCAGGGTGTCGAATAGGTCGTTGGTAGTCAGGATTCGCGGGTTATCGGAGGGCCAGCCCTGCGGCAGGTGGGGGTGGGAGCCGGTAGCGATCAAGATGTGGGTAGCGTTGATACGACGATCATCCACCACCACGGCACCGGGAGCGGCGATCCGCCCCCGCCCTTCGATCCGCTCCACCCCTAAACGATCAAGGAAGCTCAGGTAGGAGTCGCGCACCCGTTCAACGATGTGGCGCTGATGCTGCCAGGCAACCACGAAATCGACGGTGAGTTTGCCTTGAATACCCCGCTGGGCGGCGTCGGTCAGGTCGACGCTCCGGGCGGTTTCATGCCACGCCCGCTTGGGCACGCACCCCCGGTTCAAACAACACCCCCCCCATATCCCCTCTTCGATTACGGCGACGCGAAGTCCCCGTTGCGCCGCCAGGACGGCGGCGCGGTATCCCCCCGGCCCGGAGCCGAGAATGACCAGATCAAAAAGGGGAGGGGGGGGAAGGCTCACGGGCGATCCCAAGCTCTTACGCTTCGGGCCACCCCGCCAGGAATGCGCCAAGGTGGGGTTGCGTCTGGCTTTGGGCGGCAAGGTGGCTCCGCACGCTTTGCAGGGCAATGTGGTACTCGGAGCGTTCCAGTTCGCCACGCAAATGGAGCAAACGCAGCATGGCAATATAGGTGGCCAGGGCCTCGACCTCGGCCCGCTGGCGCAATTGCACAACCGAGTCTTTGCCGGAGGGGATGGGGAGGGCGATTCCCAAGCGATGGGCCATCGCGTCGAGCGATTCGGGAGAGGCGCGGAAGGGCAGTCCGTCGCGAACCGAGAGGTGACGGTGATCGGAGGCGGGGGAAAGGAAGTCTTCACGGTCCGACTCGCTACCCAAGAGCATCGGCAGCGACATCTCTAAATCGAAGGCCCGTTCCAACAGCAGCGGGAGGTCTTCCCGTTTGCCGTCCCACGAGGCCAAACGAGGTCGAAAGCGCCCCATGAAGGTGAAAAACGCAGCCAAGGTTTCGCTGGCATGGGACTCCTTACGTCCCAAACAACCTACCCGCTCCAGTTGATAACGGGTTTCGTCCCCGTCCCGCGAGACATTGACGAAGACGGCGCCCAGCGCCAAATGCTCGTTTTGCTCAAGAACGCGGACGGTTAATAAGGGGTACATGTGGGGGTTCTCCCTAGCAGGGTGTTGAAAAAATCAAAGCGTCAACGCGGGGTTTCTACGTCAGATCGTGTCAAGAGGCGATAAATCCTGGGTAATTGTAACCGTCGTCACCAGATATGTAAGTGGCACGCTTTCTGCGAAAAGGGGACCAAGCTAACTGGGACCAAATCCACCCGATATTGTGAACGGCATGGCCCCCCAGATGAATGACGGGTAGAGGGGGCGGTAACGAGATGGTTTCCTCGAACCAAATACACCACGAGTGAGAGATGAAGGAGACAACCATGAACAAGTATTTCAAACACGCTCCGATGGCGGTCGTTTTGTTGGCAGCAGGGGTTACGGTGAGTGCGTGCGGTAACAGTGCAGGCTCGACCGGTACCACGAATTCCTCAAATTACGTCACGATGACGGGGACCCTGAACGCGACTGCGGCCCGTGCCGCTGGCGCCGTGACCACCCCGACCACGACAGGCGCTGCCAATCCCGCTTCTGGAGCGACCACTGTTGTCGCCACCACGGCGGTCGGCAGCGGAACCAGCGCTGCCGTTGTGAGTGGCGGTGCAGCGGTGACCAACGGTCAATTCTCGGTTCAGGTGGTGGGTGGACAAACCTACACCTTAGGCTTCTACGATCCCTATGGGAATCTGGTGGGTCAGATTGGCGGTACTGCCGGCGCCGCCGCAGTAGCGGCTCCCGCAACGACCACCACCCTGCCCCTGGGGACCTTAAACCCGGTTGCGACCACGACCCCTGGATTGGCAACCACCGGTGGCGCTACCGGACAAGTGGCGCTTTTGACCCCGACCGGTACCACTCTGACCCCGCTTCCCACCGCATTGGGCGATTACAACAACGATGGCGTCTGCGACGAGCTTGAGGCTGATCGCGACGGCAACGGTCGTCCCGATAAGTCTGAAGATCGTAATGGCGACAACATTCCCGATGCGCGCGCCGACAGCAACAACAATGGCCGCCCCGACGCCTTCGATGACCAAGATGGCAATGGTCGGGCCGACATCGACGACTTCGACACGGGATCGGGCAGCAGCAGTGGATCCCACGACGAAGAGAACGAGAACGAGGGCAATGAGGCCAACGAGGGCCATCATCATGAGGGCTCCTATGGCGGGACCCACAGTGAGATCGAGGGTTGGGAATACGGATCGGTTGGCACCACCGGTGTGACCGTGACCCAAACCTGGGGCGGCACCCTGTCCAACGTGGCTGTCACCCAGGCAGGTGGAACCACCGGCGTAGCCGGTCCGACCCCCCCAGTGGTGACCAATCTGGCTGGAGCCCCCACCATCCCGGCAACCAATAGCGCGGCTGCAGCGAGCACCTTCACCATCGCTGCTGTGCTCAATGGGGCAACCCCCGTCGGCACTTTGACGGCGGTGCCCTCCGCTCCTGCTGCTGGGAGTGCAATTCCGGTGACTCAAACCGCAGCCGAGGCCATGTTGAAGACCGCCGTGTCGGTCGCAAACAACAACGCTTTGGCGACCATGACGGCGAATACCGCAACGGTCACCTACAGCCTGACCCCGATTGCCACCGGCATTGCGGTGGTCAACCCCGGGACTGCAGCCACCCTGGCAACCGGCGATGTCCTGACGGTGACCATCAGTGGCTCGGTGACGGTGAATGCGGTGGCCAATTCGCAAAGCCTGGTTCTGACCTACACCATGCTGTAAGCGACGACTGAGCAGTCTCAAAACCCCGCCCGGAAACAGGCGGGGTTTTTTTGTGCCTCGCGTTTCCTGACTTCCCGGTCGGGGTGTCCTAGAATTCGGCATCGAATCCGACACCCCGCGAGCCTCCATGCCCCAGACCCCGTTTGCCCATCTTCATCTGCATTCCGAATACAGCCTGCTGTCGGCGACCCCACGCATTCCTGCGCTGGTGAAGGCGGCAGTGGAGCGAACGATTCCGGCGCTGGCGATGACCGACCGGCTCGGTTTGTTCGGCATGGTCAACTTCTACAAAGAGGCGGTAAAAAAGGGGGTCAAGCCGATTTTGGGTGGGGAGCTACTGCTGGTGGGACCCGGTATTCCCGATCCCGCCCCCATCGTCATTTTGGCGGCGGGGATGAAGGGGTACCGCCATCTGCTTGATCTGATCTCTCGCTGTTACATCGAACCTGCCTCCTCGACTCCGACCATGCATGTGGAATGGTTGCGAGGCATGGAGGAGGTCATCGTGTTGACCGGGGGGGCGCGTGGTCCGGTCGACCGCTGGCTGGAGTTGGGCGAGCAAGAGAGGGCAACCGAGGTGCTGCGTCGTCTGGCGGCGGTGGTAACCCCCGGCAATCTGTACGTCGAGCTGGTGCGCGATGGCCGCCGTTTCGAGGGACAACGGGTTCAGGGTTTGGTGGCCCTGGCCCAGGAGCTCGAATTGCCCCTGGTGGCCACCAACAACGTCTATTTCATCAGCCCCGAGGACTACGAGAGCCAGCAAATCCTCGAATGCATCCGCGATAAACAGGCGCTTGATTATGAGCAACGGCGCAGCGAGGTCACCGCCGAGCAGTGGCTCAAACCGATGGCGGATATGGTCGCATTGTTCGACGACCTGCCCGAGGCTATTGCCAACGCCGGCCGGATCGCCCGACGCTGCACCGTCACCATCGAAATGGGCAAGTACCACCTGCCTGACTTCCCAACTCAGGGGGGGGTCTCCATCGATGAGGAGCTGCGTCGCCAAGCCTTTGAGGGGCTGGATGAGCGCTGGCCTCTGGTCTTGCAACTGCGCAGGCCGGTCGATCCGATCATCCTTCGTGCTGAATACGAAGCCCGGCTCGAATTCGAGCTAGGGACCATCATTCAGATGGGATTCCCAGGCTACTTCCTGATCGTGGCCGACTTTATCAAGGAGGCCAAACGGCGCGATATTCCGGTCGGTCCAGGCCGTGGCTCCGGCGCCGGATCGCTGGTTGCCTATTGCATCAGCATCACCGACATCGATCCTCTTCCCTACGGTTTGCTGTTCGAACGCTTTCTCAATCCCGAGCGCATCTCGATGCCCGACTTCGACATCGACTTTTGCGTCGACGGGCGCGACGCGGTGATCGAGTACGTGGCCGAGAAGTACGGTCACGCCAACGTTGGACAAATCGCCGCCATCGGCACCATGTTGGCCCGTGGGGTGGTTAAGGATGTGGGGCGGGTGCTGGGGATGGGATTTGGCGAGCTCGACCGAATCAGCAAGATGATCCCCTTCGAAATCGGCATGACCCTTGAAAAAGCGCTCGAAAGCGAAGAGGAGTTACGTCACCAACGTCAAGCCGACGAACGGGTTGACCGGCTGATTACCCTGGCTCTGCGGGTCGAAGGGTTGTCGCGCAACATCTCCAAACACGCCGCCGGGGTGGTCATCGCCAGCCATCCCCTCCACCACTTCGCCCCTTTGATGAAACTCGAAGGGGAGGAGGGGACCCTCATCCAGCTCGATATGAAACAAGCCGAGGCGGTGGGGTTGGTGAAGTTTGACTTTCTCGGGCTGCGCAACCTGACGGTGATCCATCAGGCGGTGAAGCTAGAAAATCGGTTGCGTTGCGAACAAAACCTGGCCCCCCTCGACATGGCGACCCTGCCGCTGGATGACCCCGAGACCTACCGGCTTTTGCAAGAGGGGCGGACCACCGGGGTGTTTCAGCTTGAGTCGGGGGGGATGAAAAACCTTCTCACCAAACTCAAACCCGACTGCTTCGAAGACATCATTGCCCTGGTCGCCCTCTACCGCCCCGGCCCGCTCAATTCGGGCATGGTCGATCAGTTCGTCAACCGCAAGCACGGCTTGGAATCGGTTGTCTATCCGGTTGCTAGCCTAGAATCGATCCTGAAAGAGACCTACGGGGTGATGGTCTACCAGGAGCAGGTGATGCAGGTAGCCCAGATCGTCGCCGGTTACTCACTGGGGGAGGCCGATCTGCTGCGTCGGGCGATGGGAAAAAAAATCAAAGAGGAGATGGCCCAGCAGCGCGATCTGTTCACCTCACGGGCGGTGGAACGGGGGCTCGATGAGGGGACGGCGGGGGGCCTGTTCGACCTGATGGAGAAATTCGCCGAATACGGCTTCAACAAGTCCCATTCGGCCGCTTACGCCCTGGTCGCTTACCAAACCGCCTACCTCAAGGCCCACCATCCGGTCGCCTTCATGGTGGCCCAGATGAATGCCGACATCGATAAAACCGACAAGATCGCCAAGCACATCGAGGAATGCCGGGCGATGCGCATCAATGTGCTTCCCCCCGAAGTGAACCTGTCTCAGGCCCGCTTTACCCGAGAAGGGGAATCGGTCCGTTTTGGGCTCGGAGGGATCAAAGGGCTTGGGGTCGAGATGATGGAGGCGGTAGTGCGCCATCGTCCCGAGCAGGGTTTCAATACCATTTTCGGATTGTGCAAGGCGACTTCAACCGAGGGAATGAACCGCAAGGTCTTGGAATCGTTGATTCTCTCGGGGGCACTGGACAATCTGCACCCAACCCGGGCCGGAATGATGGCCGGGATCGATGCGGCGCTTGAGGAGGGTAACCGGCACGGGCGCGACAGCCGCTTGGGGCAAGGGGGACTCTTCGGCGGCACGGTCGAGGCGGTGCAAACCAAGGTGCCGGTGATGGTTGAGTACCCCTACGACGAGCTATTGCTGCGCGAGGGGGCCGCCATCGGCGCCTTTCTTTCGGGGCATCCGCTGGATCCCTACACCAAGGAATTGCCCCAGTGGGGGGGAAAACCCATCGAGGAGTTGCCCGCCTTGGGCGATTCCAATGAAAGTGTAGCGATCATCGGCATTCCGGTGGGACGCCAAGAAAAACGAACCCGCGAAGGGGAGCGGATGGGGTTGCTCCAGCTGATCGATCAGACCGGTTCAATCGAGGTGACGATTTACCCCAAGGTTTATCAGAACTTCAAAGGGCCGTTGGAGAAGTGGGGACTCAAACCGATGCGGATAATCGGTCGTTACCGCGATGGCCGGGGGTCGTTCAACGCCGACCACGTCGAGGCGATTGCCGACATTCGCTCCGGAGTCTTCCGGGCGCTGGTTCTTTCTTGGGATGGGGAGGGTGCAATTGCCTGGCGCCGGGTGGAACAAACCTTGGAGGAAAGTCCAGGTATTTTGCCTGTAGTGCTTGAGGTGGAGCTCGATGGGGTGGGGCGGGGGCGGTGGCGTTTACCCCGTTTTCTGGTTCGGCCCGACGACGAGTTGGTGTACGCTCTTGCCCAGCATGGGCTGAAGATTGCGTGGGATTCGGAGGGAGCCCCGACATGGGGTCGGCTGCACTAAACCGGTCTGAAATTAAACCGGGTTTTTTGGGAAAGAAGGCCATGTTGGCCTCGAACCGATACAGGTAGGACTTTGATGCGTAACGTCCTTGAATTCGAAAAACCGATTGCCGAATTGGAGTCCAAGATCGAGGAACTCCGCCGGGTGGGGGATGCCTCCAAGGTCAATTTGAGTGAGGAGATCCTCAAGCTCACCCGCAAGAAGGAGGAGCTGACCGAGGAGATCTTCCGCAACCTGACACCGTGGCAGATCAGCCAGTTGGCGCGCCATGCCGACCGCCCCTACACCCTGGACTACATTGAGCGGATCTTCGACGGCTTCACCGAATTACACGGCGACCGGGCCTTTTCCGACGATGCCGCCATCGTGGGGGGGCTTGCCCGTCTCGACGGCAAGGCGGTGATGGTGATCGGCCACCAAAAGGGGCGGGACACCAAAGAGAAAATCAAACGCAATTTCGGCATGCCGATGCCCGAAGGGTACCGCAAAGCGCAACGGTTGATGCGACTGGCCGATAAATTCGGCATCCCCATCGTTACCTTCGTCGATACCCCCGGCGCCTATCCCGGTATCAGCGCCGAGGAACGTGGGCAGAGCGAGGCGATTGCCGCCTCCCTCAAGCTCATGGCGGGGTTGACCACCCCCATGATTACAGTGGTGATCGGTGAGGGGGGCAGCGGCGGCGCGCTGGCCATCGCGATGGGCGACCGGGTGCTGATGTTGCAAAACGCCACCTACAGCGTGATTTCCCCCGAGGGGTGCGCCTCGATCTTGTACAAGGATGGCAGCCGAGCCCCTGAAGCGGCTCAAGCGCTCAAGATGACCGCCGAGGATTTGCTCAAACTCAAAGTCATCGACGGTGTGATCCCCGAGCCCGCAGGGGGGGCCCACCGCGACCCCGACACCATGGCCTCAACCCTGAAGGGGACGCTGCTACGCGAACTCAAGGGGCTTGCCCGTTTTGCGGGTCAGGAGCTTTCCGAACGCCGGATGGCCCGCTTCGAGGCGATGGGGGTGTTCGAGGAGCGCTGAGGTGCCCGAGGACTGGCCCCAAGACCGGGAGCGGCGCTGGGTTGAAACCCTGCTGTGGAACGAGGCGTTACGGGCGTTCGATCTGGGCGAGGTCCCCATCGCCGCCGCCGTCACCCGCCATGGCGACCTTCTGGGGCTTGCCTCCAACGCCACCCGCACACGCAATGATCCTACCACCCACGCCGAAATCCAGGCCATTCGTCAGGCTTGTCGGCGCCTTGAAAATCATCGTCTCAGTGGGGCAACCCTGTGGATTACGGTCGAGCCCTGTCTGATGTGTGTAGGGGCTGCAGTTGAGTCGCGGATTGACGCGATTGTCTACGGGGTCCGCGAACCCAAGTTCGGGGCCCTGTCCCGGTGGCAACTTCATCCCGAGTTGGCTGCAGGTAAACTTGAAATCACAGCAGGGATCGTGGAAGATCCCGCCCGCCAATTGATGAGGCGCTTTTTTCAAGCGCGACGGCCTATTCAGGGTCCATCGGAAGGCTGAAGTATTTCCGGGAAACCGGATGCGGAGAGGTACCGAAGTGGCCATAACGGCACCGACTCGAAATCGGTCGGGGGGCCGAAAGCTCCCACGCGGGTTCGAATCCCGCCCTCTCCGCCACCTTCGAACCACAACATGCAGTTTCCCGGGCAGAAGCGCCGGGATTGGGTCGGGAGAGATGACCGAGCGGCCGAAGGTGCAGCACTGGAAATGCTGTGTACTCTAACCGGGTACCGAGGGTTCGAATCCCTCTCTCTCCGCCATCTCATGTTTCTCGGGCGCCGAACGCGGAGCGCCCCATATGGACGGCAAGGACTGGTCCCCACGCGGCAAGGCCCGTAAACCCCGCCAGGTCCGGAAGGAAGCAACGGTAGCGGATCTCCTTGGGCGCCGTGGTTCAGGCTGGTCTGAGCCGTCCACCCACAATAAAAAACCCCGATGCGGCGTGCTCGCATCGGGGTTTTTTATTGTCACCACGGGATTGTCAGCCGTTGATTAAGAAATGCGCCCCAACGCTGGCTGCATATCCCAGAGCTATAGCGGGGGACCATTTCAGGTGATTGAAGAAGGTGTAGGCCCCCCGCGACTGTCCCATCAGGGCGACACCGGCCGCTGAACCAATGGAAAGCAGCGACCCCCCCACCCCGGCAGTCATGGTCACCAACATCCACTGAAATGTGTCCATGTCGGGATTCATGCTCAGAATGGCGAACATCACCGGGATGTTGTCAACGATGGAGGAGAGCAATCCGGCCAGGATATTGGCGGTACTGGGGCCAAGTTGGTCATACATCAGGTGGGAGGTCAGCTCCAAATAGCCGATGTACCCCAGTCCGCCGACGCAAAAAACCACTCCAAAGAAGAAAAACAGCGTGTCCCACTCGGCGCGTTCGATTTTGTTGAAGATGTTGAACGAGGCGCCATCGATGTGGGTTTCCCCGGTTTTCTTCAGGTAGTAACTGAAGAAAAGCAGGAACGACAATCCCGTCATCATCCCCATGAAGGGGGGTAGATGTAGGAACTGTTTAAACCCGACAGCCGTGGCAATGGTGATCAGGAACAGGGTGCAAATACGCTTGGCGCCGCGCCGCATGGGGACCAGAGCGGTACTGTCGTTGCTGGTGGGGACGGCATCGGGGATGGCGAAATGCATAAGCACGGCCGGAACCAAGAAATTGACTACGGCGGGGACGAACAACATAAAAAAGGTGAAGAAATCGGCTTTACCTGCCTGCCAAACCATCAACGTGGTGATGTCGCCAAAAGGGCTGAAAGCACCGCCTGCATTGGCGGCGACAACGATGTTGATGAAGCTCAGGCTGACAAAACGGGGGTTGTCGCCTCCGACGGCCAGAACCACAGCCCCCATCAGCAGGGCGGTGGTGAGGTTGTCGGCGATGGGGGAGAGAAAAAAGGCGATGATGCTGGTGATCCAGAATAGCTTGCGGTAGCTGTATCCCTGGCGAATCAACCAGGAACGTAGCGCCTCGAAGACATTGCGCTCGGTCATCGCATTGATGTAGGTCATCGCGACCAGTAGGAAGAGAAACAGCTCTGCGTATTCCACCAGGTTGTAATCGAGGGCGGCATGCAAATCCTCGATGGGACGACCGTACTCCTGGGAAAGGAGGGCGACGATGACCCAGATGGCCCCTGCGGCAAGGATCACCGGTTTGGATTTGCGTAGGTGGGTGAACTCTTCGGCCACTACCACCAGGTAGGCGGCGATGAAGAGGGTCAAAGCAAGCCCGGCCCAGAAGGTGTCAGTCAACCCGAGGTTGGCCTGATTTTGGGATGCGAGCAGCGTTTCTGGGAAAAACGAAAAGACCATGACACACATGATCGAACGCAGAAGAGGGGAGTTCACCAGAAGACCTTTAAAAAACTAAAAAAAGGAAGAAAGGAGTCTGTGAGTTGGAGGGTCATCGTCCCAAGAGGACTTGGGTAACCACCTTGACGCCGAAATATGCAACCGCTAGGAAAATGTAAGCGGTCAGGAGCCAGCCCGCTGCTTTGCGCCCTCGCCATCCCGACCGCCAACGACCAAGAATCAGCCCCGAGAGGGTTAGGAAGGTCAACAAAGCGAAAACCGCTTTGTGGTTGAATATCAGCAAGAGCCCCTGACTTTGGTAGGCGAAGGCCATGCCAGACAGGATGCTGCCCAAAGAGAGAAACCATGAAACGGTGACCGCATGAAACAGTAGCTCTTCAAGGACCGTCAGCGGGGGAAGGGCGATTGGAAGTCCGGAGAATGTCTTTTGATGCAGCGCCCGATCCTGGAGGCCGTACAAAATGGCGGTACCTGCAGCAACGGTCAGGGCACCGTAGCCGACGAGGGAAAGCAGCAAATGTGCTATCAGGACAGGATCGCTGATGCTTTCGATCACGGGGTGGATGGGGCTAAGCCAAGGCACCAGAAGCAGTGCACAAAACAGGGCGGGGGTAATCAAGACCCCCACGGGGTACAGGCTACGGAATCCGATCCCCGACAAGTAGATCCCGGCAAGCAACCAAGAGAATAGATTGATCGACTCGGGTAGATTGAGGTTGAGGGCCGGGCCGGGCGAAATGATGGTGCCCCACAGCCAGATCGAATGCAGGATGAAGCCGACCAACATGACTGTGGTCATGGGACGGGCAGGGGGCATTTGCCCGCGATACCCGGACAGGGCAAAGCTCAGGGCGACATAGCCGTAGCATAAAAATGTCAGCAGGACGATCCAGATCACGTCCGGGACTCCGGGGGCGAGGATGAAAAGTACATTAGGGGGGAAGCTTAACCCTGGAGGCCCAATGTCAAAAGCCTCTCCCTGGTGGGGGAGAGGCTTTTGAGATGGGTCAACGATAGGTCGGGTTGACCTGGAGGTGGGCCGGCGGGTGAGTCGTTTGCTGGATTACCGTCGGCGGCGGCACATAGGTGCTGGGCTGCGGAGGCGGCGGTGCCGTCGTGGGTTTCGGTGGCGGCGTCACCAGGACAACCGGAGGTGGGGGGGGGGCGTTGTTACCGCTTTCCCCCGAGCCAGGAGGTGGCGGGGCAGCCCGAGGCCCTTGGATCAAGACAGTCCCACCGCTGTCGACCCCCGCGTTGGGCGGAGGGGGCAGTTCGTTGAGCTGGGGCGGAGGATTTTGATCGCTCCCGCTGGGAGGATTGGCACCCGGACCACCGTTATCTGGGCCAGGACCACCGTTATCTGGGCTAGGACCTCCATTGTCGGGACCGGACCCGCCGCCGTTGCCGTCCTCCCCGTTGCGCTCCCCGTTGCCCATCTCCTCCCCAAGCTTTTGTTGGATAAATGAGGGGGTAAAGTTGGTGGGTGGAGTAGGGGGAAGTTGATGGCCGATCTGAGTAAATTGGCGGGCGCCAATGGTCACACTGCCAAGGATGTTGGGGTTACGGTTGCGAATAATCATCCGCCCATGATCTAGACCAATGTAGGTCCGCACCTGGGGGGCGCCACCACCACCAAGATCGGCGATTTGGAAGGGGGCATCGGTAAGCACTGAAGCATATTCGTTGCTGGCCAAACGAATGAGTTCGGCATCGTGAAGCCGTGCCGATTCGGCATCCTCCTCGATGATGATGAATCCGTCGGTTCCCCGCACGCCGGCCACGGCGGTGGGCGTTTCGAACTCATAGGAGGCATCGCCGATCAATTTGGCCACTGCAAATCGGGCTTTGCCCCATAGCATTGAAATGGTACTACGCTGAACCCGACGTTGGGCGTCGAGCAGGTAGTTCTTAACCGACAACTGGGAACGTTGCGCGACCCGGATGACCGATCCGTCCTTCATGTCGAGCTTGAGGCGGGAGCGAATTCCGGTCTTAAAGCGATCACCCTCCCGGACATCGTCTCCTTTTTGCACCGAAACCCAATCGTCGTTCTGCCCATGGGCAACCCATACCCCCCCCATGCTGTAGGAGACGGTTCCGACAATGGAGGATTTCCCTGAAGGGGCGGCATATGCAGAGGAGGCGATCCCCAACAGGAGCAACACAGCCAGGGTCGACCACCAGCGGTGCATGTGGGAATAGGGCGATTGTGCGGTCAACATGATGCGCCTCCGTCATCCTCCGAAACCCTTGCTCCCGGGGATGGGAGAACAGGTTCGGGCGCCATGATTGTAAAGGGCACACCATTACAGAAACGGCCATTTTCGGGTGTGAAGGTCATCACCATAGTCCATTCCAGGTCAGGAGATAGCGCTGCGACTTGTAAGCACGCAAATCGATATTGGATTGATGGAAAGATCCCTCGTAGCGCACCCCCAGGGTTTGAGCTGTACTCAAGGACCAATCGATGCTGACCACGGCCTCCTCGACGGTATCCCGACGCTTGATACCGTAGCTGGGATCGTTCTTGAGGTAGGGGATGTATTGCAGGTCGAACAATGCCGTCCATTGAATCGGTCCAGTACTGCGGTTGTAATTAATGCCAGCAGAAACGTATCCATGCTGCTCATAATCGGCAGAGGTGTGGTAGTAACGAAGGCCTAGGTTGTAGCCCAACAGCGCCCTTCCCGCCCCAGTGGTCCAGGCCATTTCGCTTCCGATCCGCGTGGCATCCAGGGTATTGGCTGTTGTGTACATCTCTTGAAAGGCATTGAGGTTCCAGCGATGGCCGGTACCGTCCTCGCCGCGTAACTCTTTGCCGATCTGAATGCCTGCAGTATCGAGAAAATGGGCGCTAGCTAAATTGGTTCGAGTGTAAACGATGTCGGTCGTCCACATTTCCTGGGAATCGAGCAGTTTGTTGCTCCAGACCAGGGCGTGGGTCTGCATATTGTAGCCGGTCACCTTTTGGTACTGGGTGGCAGCAAAGTTGTAACTGAGTTGGGTTTGCCAGATGGAGAACAGATTGAAGGACGCAGTGCGCATGCCGATACCGGCGTCCAAGCCCCAATCGGGCTGTTTGGCCTGAGCCAAAGCGGAGTTGCTCGATTCAAGAGTAGGGTTGTCTTGGTAAAAAGGGGCGATTGACACCACAAAGGTAGCGACCTGATCTGCTTCTTTTAAGGCCAAATCGTAGCTGGCGACCTCCTCCTCCTTGGCGCCACGGCTGCGCCACTCAGCCAGACGAGCCCGAGCCTTGTCGAGATCACGCAGCTTGATCAAAACAGGAATCAGTTGCCGCACGGCTGAGTCGTACATCGCCCCCGTTTCGTGGTCGGCCAACCCTTCGAGATGGGTGGCAGCCTCCTCGTAGCGGTTTTCGAGAACCAGACCCAGGGCCAGTCGAAAGCGAACCTCACCGTTTTCGGGGAAAGAGGCCAGAAATTGCTGCAGGACCATGTTGGCTTGGGGGATCTGCCCCGTGGCTTGCAAGGCGGTAGCGTACCAAAAAGCGGCCATCTCATTGTTGGGCATTTGCTCATGTGCAAATGCCAGATGAGGTATGGCCAAATCGAATTGCCTTTTCTGAGCCTGGATAACCCCTAAATACAGATGGGCTTTGGCGGTGGTTGCGTCCCGGTCCAAAATGGACTGAAACAGGCTGGACGCCTCGTCGTACTCGAAAAATTGGTAGGC
This sequence comes from Proteobacteria bacterium CG1_02_64_396, assembly GCA_001872725.1. Lineage (NCBI taxonomy): Bacteria > Pseudomonadati > Pseudomonadota > Proteobacteria bacterium CG1_02_64_396. The sequence goes on from MNWR01000065.1 coordinate 57,895, forward strand.
ATCGATGGCCAGCTCCATGTCGCGGTCTAGCAACATTTGATCGGCCGGTTCTGCCGCAGCTAAGGCAGGACATCCAACCATGGCGGCGCACAATAGCGCCCAGCGTGACCAGCGAAACGACCGCTGTTTTGGCATTCGATGCATGAAATCCCCCTCCAAACCCCGTAGAAGACCCAGTATTTGAGTCTTGCCCCCCAGTTATGGGGGGGCACCTAAATTTCGTCAACCCTGATGTGATGCAAGTAACGGGTTGTCCCCTCGTGGTTTCTTTGGGCATCTGCGTCGATACCCCAAAACTGACAGGATCTGGAACCTATTTTTGAGTCAGATTATGCACCCCATCCCAATCGGGGGGGGGCGGATGATTTTGAAACTGGCGTAGCCGCTCCAGCATGATGCGAGAGGGTGGGTCGTCGCCGGTGATCGACAGCGCTTTGCGGAAGGCATCAAGGGCGTCGTTCCACCGCTGTTTGCGGTAGGCACTTAGGCCTCGGCTGTAGAGGTCGAGCGCCTGCATGGTTTCCGGCGGGAGCACCTCGCCTTTTTCGGCAACAACCTCGAAGAGGATGACCGGTTCGTTTTTGCCAACCACCCGAACCGAGTCAAGCTCCCGAACGATGAACTGTCCTTTGATCTCTTGAAAGGTGTAGTGACTGATGAGCAGGCGAGTTCCGTAGGCCTTGTTCACACCCTCCAGACGGGAGGCGAGGTTTACGTTGTCTCCCATCATGGTGTAGTCCATGCGGTGCTGCGAGCCCATATTGCCCACCACCATGGTGCCGGTGTTGATCCCCATGCGGGTATAGGTCGGAGGTAACCCCCGCTCGCGCCAAGTTGGTTCTTGTTCACGTAAATATCGCTGCATTTTCAGTGCTGCTCGGCAGCAGCGGACCGCATGGTCCTGCATCGGCAACGGGGCGCCAAAGAAGGCGATGATGGCGTCCCCCTCGAATTTATCGACCGTCCCTCCCTCCTCTAGAATGATGTTGGTCATCCCGGTCAGGTATTCGTTGAGGAAGGCGACCAGCTCCTTGGGGCTCATCGTCTCCGAGAATGTTGAAAAACTCTGAATATCTGAGAAAAAGGCGGTCATCACCCGCTCCTCGCCGCCGAGCTCAAGTAGACCGGGGCGGGCGACGATCTCTTTGATGACGGAGGGGGAGAGGTACCGCTCGAACGTGGAGCGGATGAACCGTTTTTCTTGGGAATCGAGGATGTAGCGGAAGAGGATCAAACTGGCCCCGAGGAAGACCACCAGGAACAGCGGATAGACCTCTTTGAACCACCAGCCGTGGCTGTTGAACAGCCATTGCCCGCCACTCAGCAGCACCCCAACCAACAGCACTGTGACCGCCCCTTGCGCCATGGGGGGTATGCGGGCGAAGAGCACGGTCAACCCTAACCCAAGGGCAAGAAGCAACACCCATTCCCCATTTTCCACCATGTCGGGCCGCTGGAAGAAATCCTTGCCGAGAATGTTGTCGATGACGTTGGCGTGGACCTCCACCCCTGGAAATACCGGATCCAGGGGGGTGCTGCGCATATCGTAGACTGCGTCGGCGGTGATCCCGATCAGGACAATTTTGTTTTGAAAGGTGTCGGCGGGCAGATCACCTGCGAGGACGTCGCGGGCAGAGATGTGGCGAAAGGTTTTGCCCTTGCCGCGGTAGTTGATCAGCAACCTTCCGAGGGGATCGACTGGCAAAACCGTGGGGCCCAGTCGTACCGAGCGTACCCCGGCTTTATCGACGCTGACCTCAAGCGAGGGCCAGTCGAGGTACTCCCGCACCGTTTGCAGCGCCAGATTGGGGAAACACTGCTGCCGGTAGCGGATGACCAGGGGCACCTCGCGTACCTTGCCGTCGACGTTGTCGGGGAAGAAGTTGAAATATCCGGCCGAGGAGGCGGACTCGGAGAGGACCGGGATGTTGGCCTCGACCGCATATCCTTTGTAGCCAAGCAGCTCTTCGGGGTTGCCCTTAAGGCGTGCTACCGAATAGGCCGAATCGACAATGAGATCGAGTTGTTTCTTCAGCGTCGCTTCATCGAAGTCGGGGGCCTGCTTTTCTAAGGCATAGAAGAAATAGCCGAGCACCACCCCGTCGCCCAGGACTTTGTCGGCCAAGACACTGGCAAAACGCTCATCGGGGTCGAGTTCTGAGGCGAAGGGTGAGAGCAAGCGGTCGACTTGGGCCAGGGTCTCCGGGGGCAGGGTTTTGGGACCGTCCCGGTTGAGGATGTCGAGGGGATTGGCCTCATCTTCAGAGAAGGTGATATCGAAGCCAACCGCCCTGGCACCGTTGTGTTTGATGGCGGTCAGCAGCGCCGCCATGGTGTTGCGTGACCAGGGCCAGCGTCCCAGCTCTTCGACCGATTGGTTGTCGACCGCCACGATGACCACCCGGTCGTCGGCGGGGAGCTGCCCACGCAATTCAAAGCGTTTGTCGAGCAATTGGCGTTCGAGATCTTCCAGGTTGGCCGGTTCGACGGCCCACAACACAAGGGTCGTGAGGGTGATGAGCCCCCCCAGTAACCATCCACCCCAAGATTTAAAGCCGGCGCCCATGGACAGTCCTATTCGCCACGTAGTTTTTCTTCTTGTTCCTGTCTGGTTTTGCATTCGATGCAGTAGGTGGTGACAGGCCGCATCTCTAAGCGGGCCTCGGCAATTTCGTCGCCGCAAGCGTCGCACATGCCGTAGCTGCCGTTGTCGATGCGCTCCAGAGCCTTGTCGATCTTGTTGATCAACTTGCGCTCCCGATCTCGCAGACGCAGCTCGAAGTCCATTTCGGATTCGAAGGTTGCCCGATCGGCGATGTCGGGGTAGTAGTCGGTGTCCTGCTCCAGCTCGTTCAGGGAACGGCGTGCCTCGCGCAGAAGGTCCTGTTTCCAGGCGGTTAATTTGCTGCGGAAATGTTCAAGTGTTTTTTCGTCCATCATGGTCGTTCGCACTCCAAACAGGGGTTGGGGGGCGTGAGCGTCAGGGCTGGCGCGTCACGACGGTGATTGCCTGCATGCAACGCATGCAGCGGTTGGCCTCGGCAAGTGCCTCTTCTTGAGATAGGCCGACCTCGCATTCGCGGAAATCGACGACTCGCTGATCGGCGGGCACCCAGGTGCTGTTGAAACGCTCCAACCCACCCGGCAGGGGAACCTGCTCCTGCTTATCGTAGGGCTTGAGTTCGCGGATGACTTTTTCTAAACGGTCGTATTCCGCGACCGTACAGCGCCCTTCCCTGATGAACTGTTCAATATAAACGGCCGATCGATTGCCGTTGCCTATGGCCAAAATTAGGTTTTCAGGGCCTGTTTGGGCATCGCCAATGCAAAAAACGAACGGATTGTGGGGCGATTGGCGAGTGAAGCGGTCGACTTCGATGTTATCCCATTTATTCAGCACCAAATGGTCTTCTTCCCGGATCCAGGTCATGTCGGGATCCTGGCCAATGGCGCCGATGACCGAATTGGCCTCCATTTCAAAGTTGGAGCCCTCGACCGGAGTGGGACGTTTGCGCCCGGTGCCGTCGTCAAGCAGCTCCATTTTGACCATTTCCAGCCCCCGCAGCCTCCCATCGGGGTGGGTGAGGATTTTGATTGGGTGGGTGTAGAAATGAAATTGCACCCCCTCGTCCTCGGCGTCGTGGACCTCATGCTCGTGGGCTGGCATGTCTTTTCTGCCGCGGCGGTAGATCAACAGGACCTCGGCGCCGTTACGGCGGGCGGAGCGCACGCAGTCCATCGCCACGTTACCGGCCCCCACCACCATGACCCGCTTGCCCATTTCGAGGGGGACCTGAAGGTTGACGTCGCGCAGATAATCGACCGCTGTGGTGTAACCGGGGATGCCGTCGTCCTCCCCTTCAAGCCCCATCTTTTTCGAAAGATGGGCGCCAATCGCCACCGCTACCGCCCCAAAGCCGCGCGCCTTGAGGTCGCTCAGGGTGAAATCGCGCCCCAGACGCTGGTTGTATTCGATCTTGACCCCGATGCGCTCGACCTCGTCGATCTCGTATTGCAACACATCGGAGGGGACCCGGTAGTCGGGAATCCCGACTTTGACCATTCCCCCCCCCTTCGGCAGCGCCTCGAATACCGTGACCTTAACCCCCCGCTCGGCCAGGTTGAAGGCGCAGGCAAGCCCCGCAGGACCGGCGCCGATCACCGCCACCGGGGGCAGGGCAGCGACGTCGGGGGCCGGTTGCATCGTGACCCGGTGTTGCAGCCCAAAGCGCAGTTCATTATCGAAAACAAACCGTTTCAGTAGCCGGATGTTGATGGCCCGGTCGACGTTTTCGCGGCGGCATGACGATTCGCAGGGGGCGTAGCAGGCTCGGCCCAATGTGCCGGGCAGGCAGTCGGTTTCGCGGATCAGCTCAAGCGAACCTTGAAAATTGCCGTGTTTGATGCGCTCGATGTACAAGGCGATATCGGTGTGGGCGGGGCATTCAGCGGTGCAGGGGGCCATCTGGGTCGAGTGACTGTTCAGGGCGCCATCGCGATTGGATCCCTGGGCGATGGCCCGCTCCAGATCGCCCTGAAAGTGGACGAGCAGGTGTTGAATCGGCAAAGGGGCTTTTTGCCCGAAGGAGCACATGCTGCCGGTGTTGACCCGGTGGCATAGCCGCTCCAGACGGGTCAAATCGTCGGGCTGGCCGTTGCCGGCGGCGATGTCGTTGAAGATGTCGAGCATGACCCGGGTGCCGACCGGGCAGGGCAAGCACTGGCCGCAGGAGTGGGCTTGAACCCCCTCCAGGTAATGGATGGCGGCATCCACCACGTCGACCTCGGGGTTGTAGAGGACAATCCCACCCCATCCGAGGATCGCGTCGGGGGATTGGTCGGGGCCGAATTTGACAGGGAGTCCGGCGCTCTTGGCATCGGGCGCTTGATCGGGGGTGGTCCGGTGGTCGATAAGCTGACCGTTCCAGGTTGAAAAAACGACGTTCGACATGGGTTTAAAGGCCTTATCGACAGCGTAGATCTAAACGAGGACCGTCCGATTGGAAAGCCCCGCACAGGAATCGCAAACAGGCAGGGAAAAAAGCCCCCTCGGCGCCCGCAAAAAAGCGGTAGAGAATTGACTTTTTTGACCGATCGTCAAGAGAAAATGGGGTGACGATCTTCATCGCGCCGCGATGGCCGAACCCTTGAAGGCCAGGGAGGCCAAGAAAAGGGTGGTCAGCACCAGAACGATGGTGGCCCCCACCGGCCAATCAAAGCGCCAGGCCAGGGCGATTCCCCCCAAAGTGCCGGTTACCGCCACCCCCAGAGAGCTTAGTAGCAGCACAAAGGGGCGGTGCGACCAGCGCCGGGCCGTGGCGGCTGGGGCGATCAACAGCGCCGAGGCGAGCACCACCCCCACCATTTTGATCGCCAGCACCGTGGCCATCGCCAAACCCAGCAGCGCCAGAAGTTTGAGCCGCCCGGTCGCCAGCCCGGCGGTTCTGGCCAAATCCTCATGAAAACTCATGATCGTCCACGACTCGAACAGCACCCCCGCCAGAATCAGCAGCCCCACCCCCGCAGGAACCAGTAGTTCCAAATCGGCGTGGGTTACCGCCAGCAGATCGCCGAATAGGAAGCCCATCAAATCGGGGGTTGGAGCGGGGTAGAGGCCGACGAGGAGAACCCCAAAGGCCATAGCGGCCGAGAAAAAGATGCCAATCACCGAATCGTCGGGCAGCCGCCCCCGGGTGGCGGCCCAATGAATGGCGGTGGCCACCCCCATGGCAAACAACATGGCACTGCCCAGGGGGGAGATCCCCGCCACCCAACCGATAGCGACCCCCCCGAAGGCGGCGTGGCCGATACCCACCCCCATGAAGGCCAGTCGTTGCAGCAGCACGATGACCGAAAAGGCGCCAGTCACCAGAGCAACCACCAGACCTGCAATCACCGCATCGAGCAAAAAGGGGTAGGTTTGGAAGAGGGCAATCATGGTGCCGCTCCGTGACTATGGGTGCAGCCGATGCAACGGTCGTCGTGGGCGATGATCTGAATATGGTCGCCGTAAAGATCACGCATCACCGCCTCGGGGATGGGGCTGCCGCGATGGCCGTGGTAGTGGATGCGGCGGCGCAGGCAAGCGATTTGATCGACTCGGGCGCTAATCACCCCGATGTCGTGCCCCACCATGACGATCCCGACCCCTTCGTGGGCCAAACTTGCGGTCAGGCGGTAAAAACGTTCCTGGCCGCTTAAATCCATGCCGGTCTCTGGCTCGTCGAGCAGCAGCAACGCCGGTTGATTCACCAGGGCGCGGGCGATCATTACCCGCTGTTGCTGCCCTCCCGATAGAGCGCCGAAGGGGGTGTAGGCGAAGGGGGCCATCTCGACCCGATCCAGGCAGGTGGCGGCGCGCTCCTTTTCTTGGGGCGATAGCCAAGGGCGTAGCGGATGCATCGCCCGCAGCCCCATCGCCACCACGTCGATGGCCCGCGCCGGAAAGGTCGGATCGATGCTCAGCCGCTGGGGAACATAGCCGATGCGCCGTTGCACCTTGGGGGGGCGGCGGCGGGTGACGTTGTGCCCCTCAATCGAGATCGCCCCGGAGGTGATGGGAATCAACCCGGCGATGGCCCGAATCAGGGTGGTTTTGCCGCCGCCGTTGGGGCCGACGATGCCGAGGAATTCTCCCCGGCTCAGGGCCAGGTCGACCCCTTCAAGGATCGTCTGCCCCCCCAGGTGAACCGACAGGTCGTCGATGCGCAGAATGGGCTCATTCATGGACGGTTCCAAAAAGGCGGTCGAGATTGCCCCCCATCATTCCCAACCAACCCCCGTCCCGACGCCCCAGGGTTTCCCAAATCACCACCCGTGCCCCCGCCTCATTCGCCACCCGCCGAGCCAGGGCAGCGTTATGGGGGGGCTCGGCCAGGACGACCGGATCGCCATGCCGTTTCATCGCGGCAACCAGCCGGGTCAAGGTGCGGGGGGAGGGGGCGCCGCCGGGGGGGGCGAGCCAGCCGCCGTTGGCGATGCCGATATGTTCGAGCAGCGGTAGGGCGGCGCCGTGGCTGCTGACGACATACAGGTCGGGGTGATGGGATGCTTGCAGATGCAGGGTATCTTCGAAGGCGTCGAGGTTGGCCAACCACCACTTCAGGGCGGGAGCGAAATCGGAGCCGGGAAGGATTTCGCCCAACCGTACCGTCATCCGCTGGGCTGCCAGCCGCATTTCGTCTGGGTCCATCCAGGAATGCAGATGAAGGTGCCCTTCTTCCTTGTTGTGGTGACCCTCTTCAGGCTCTGATTCGGCAAACAGGGCCAAGTGGGGTGCCTGGCGCAACCACGATTCGATCCCCGCCTCGCTGCCGTCGCCGACGAAGACGACCAAATCGGCCCTCGCCAACAAACGGGCCTGGGAGGGGCGCAGGGCGAAGGCGTGGGGATCGCTCCCCTCGGGCATCAGAATGTCGACCTCAACCTGACGATCAGCCAGGGTTTCGACCCACTGCGCCATCCACGGCATGGTGACGACGATGCGGGGGGCGGCGCTGGCGACCCAGGGGATAACCCAAAACAGGGCGATCAAGGCGACGTAGCGCTTGAGCGATACAGAATTCAAGGGGAACATCCCTGGTGTGACGAGTGGCATTAAGGGGAGTCTCCTGCCCGTAGGTGGGATACCCCCGAACGTTGGAACATCCGTGGGGCGATTGGCCACGTGGTGAATGGTTGGCGGTCGCCCCCGAAAGGCCCCGAATGATCCTGGTAAACAGCACCGCCATGCAAGGCGCCGACCGGCGCGCCATCGACGAAGTCGGAATTTCTGAACATGCACTGATGGAGTTGGCGGCCAATGCAGTGGTGCGCGAGGTGGTTCGATGTTGTGCCGAGCGGCCCCGGCACGCCCTGGTGCTGGTCGGCCCCGGCAACAACGGCGGCGACGGTTTGGCGGTGGCACGACGGTTATTGGGACTGGGTTGGTCGGTTCGGGTTCGCCTGCTCCCCTCACCCGAAGCACTCACAGGAGCGACCGCCGAGCAGCACGGACTGTTGCAACGGGCGACCCCAAATCTCGATTGTACCCGCATCGGCGGGGGTCCAGGCTTGTTGGCCGACCTGATTTGGGCCTCGGTGATCGTCGATGGACTGTTCGGTACCGGATTGAGCCGTCCCGTCGAGGGGCCGGTGGCGCGGGTGGTTGATGCGGTCAACGGCAGCGGTACCCCGGTCATCGCCATCGACATCCCCTCCGGGGTCGACGCAAGCAGTGGCGCCATCCTAGGGGCGGCGATCCAGGCTCACACCACGGTGACCTTTGCCGTCCCCAAAATGGGCCACTACCTCACCCCCGGTCGGTGGCATCGGGGTCGGTTGGTGGTGGCCGACATCGGAATTGTGGTGTTGGAACAAGATGCCAGCGCCCAGTTGTTGACCCAGGCGCAGATCGCCCAGTGGTTGCCTCGCCGTACGATGGATCAACACAAGGGGCAGGGGGGACATACGGTGGTGATGGGGGGCTCGATCCCCTACCTGGGCGCTGCCACCATGGCGGGGTTGGGGGCGGTCGCTTCGGGGGCGGCGCTGGTGACGTTGTCGGTTCATTCCAGCCTGGCCAAAGAGGCCCGTATGGGTTATCCCGGTTTGATGGTGGCCTCGGGCAATCCCGAGGCGCCCGGCTGGCCTCGGGGCAAGGTTGCCTCCTTGGTGATCGGTCCCGGATGGGGCGATGAAGGGCTGGCTTACTGGTTTGCGGTGGTGATGGGGGATGGCCCCTGGTGTGGTTTGCCAACCGTCTTTGACGCCGACGCCTTAAATATTTTGGCCCATGATCCCGGCCTGCGGGCCTGCGATCTGCCCCTGAACCCCTCGATCCTCACCCCCCACACCGGGGAGGCGGCTCGATTGCTGGCCATGAGTGCGGAGCAGGTGCTTGAAAACCGAGTGGCGGCGGCTCGTGTCCTGGCCGAGAAACACCGGGCGGTGGTGGTCCTTAAAGGGCCGTCGACCTTAATCGCCGCCCCCGACGGACGCTTGGCAGTCAACCCCACCGGCCATCCTTTGCTGGCTCAGGGAGGGACGGGGGATGTCCTCGCCGGGATCATCGGTGGCCTGCAAGCACAAGGGATGGCCTCTTTCGAGGCAGCCTGTTGCGGCACCTTCCTTCACGGATGGGCGGCTGAACGCCTTGCCGAACATCAGGGTGAAAGCGGATTGCGCCCTGAGCTACTGGCTCAAGAGGTCGGGCATTTGCGGGGGCAGGTCGAACGGTGGGGGCAGGGAAGTTTGATCCACCGGGAGCACGAGTTCATACCTGCGTAAACCAACGAACAATTAATTCATTTTGAGTCGGCATCGGCCGACCTGTGCACGGGGAGGAATTGAAGTCATGCGTAATCTCATCATGCAGTCGCTATCCCACATCGATCTGTTCCGCGCCTTGACCGAGGATGAGCTCCAGGAGCTTTCCCGGTCCGCTCAGCCGGTGCGGGTGGGGGATAAAACCACCCTGATTGTCGAGGGGGAGGCGGGGGATACCCTGTACTGCATCCTCTCGGGCAAGGTGAAGGTCGCCCTGAGCGACTCCGAAGGGCGGGAGATCGTGCTGACCTACCTGGGGGAGGGGGAGTTTTTCGGCGAGATGACCCTGTTCGACAACCGCCCCCGTTCGGCCAGCATCACCACCTGCGAAGAGAGTGAGTTTTTCGCGATTCAGAAGGATCAATTCCGGGAATTCCTTGGCACTCATCCCGGCATCATGCTCCACCTGATCGAATCGCTGGTGGCGCGGCTGCGGGCCACCGATTCCAAGGTCGAAAACCTCGCCTTCCTCGATGCCGCCGGTCGTATCGCCCACACTTTGGTGGAGTTGGCCGAACAAGACGGTCGCTACACCAAGGGGGGCGACATCATCGTTCCCCGCCTGACCCAGCAAGAGATCTCGGAGCTGGCCAACACCAGCCGCGAGATGGTCTCCCGCGTGTTCTCAGACTTCGGCCGTCGCGGCATCATCACCGTGGCCGACAAGCACATCGTCATCCACAAAAAGCTGGGGGCGTTGGGGCAGGGGTAAAGGGGGGCGCAGCAGGGGGGCAGCGGTAGGTGGATCAGCGCAGCGCATCCACCTGCCCCACCTCAGCGATGGTGGGGCGGCTCCAAATGGCGCAGATCGGTCCCTGGTAGCCGCAGTTCGGTGGGGGCCCAGCCGTCCTGCTTGTGCTCGACCTGCACGATGGTCTGAATCCCGCCGCGCACGTAGAAATCCCCCACCAAGCGCAGCCAGCGCGGATCGAGCAGCTCGATGAGGTGATCGGCGATCCGATTGGTCACCGCCTCATGGAACGCCCCCTCATTGCGGTAGCTGAAGAAATAAAGCTTGAGCGATTTAAGCTCGACACAGGCCAGCCCCGGCACGTAATCGAGGGTGAAGACGGCGTAGTCGGGCTGCCCGGTTTTGGGGCACAGGCAGGTGAATTCGGGGTTTTCGATGTGGATAAGGTAATCCCGATCCATGTTGGGATTGGGGAAGGTCTCAAGAATCTCGAATTGCTCAATGTCGCTCATGTCGGTCCACCTGATCGGTTGCAAAGGGCTGGGGAGTCTACCGATTTTGCTTCGCCGTGCATCCGCTTGCCGCTGCGGAACCACGGAGCCCATCCGATTCCAACGGTCGTCTTCGGGTATCCATTTGCACAGCAAACCAAGGAGTTGTTATGCCCCCCGCAAAACGCCAGACCGATTTCCACCCGACGCCGACCCCGCAACTCATCCCCTCGCCGGGGGGGCCAACGACTGGCGGCTCGGTGGAACTACCCCAGAACGTCGCTGAACCCTCCGCCTCCGAGACGGCCGATATGCTGATTTGCGTCGGGCCGTCGGACGCCGAAGTTCCCGAAGCCTCCCTCGTCGACCTCAAGGGTCCCGATCAAGAGGACATCTTTATCAAGAATCCCACCGTTCTCATCGGTGGGTGACTCTTCCCGCGCCCCGGCGCGAGGTTGGGTGGCGCGGCGGCACGGTGTGCGAATGTCGAGCGGGTATGGGGGGAGGTGAAGGAAGGGGATTACCCCTCCACCCCCCGCACCGCAAACGACAGCGCCTCCCCGGCGACATCCCCCAAACAAAACACGGTGTGCCAGTTGCAGTGCTCGATGCTCGCCTGGGGCAACAGCAGCACGTCGCCGGGATGCAGGATCGAAGCGAAGCCCCGCTCGACCAACATGCGGATGAACTCGGGGGTGCGGTTGAGGAGCTTATCGAGCACCGCGTGATCCTCCTCCTCGAACCAGCTTTTGAAGCCGACGGGATCGCTCCAGCGCCGCCGGAAGGTCTCCACCCCCGCCGCCCCCATCGAGGCCAACATCGCCGCCTCGTTGCCGGGCTGCCCCAAAAAATCGCCGATCTGCTCGATCAACACGGTTTTGGGCATGGTCAGCCAGAAGGTGGCGCCCGACATCTGGGCGTAGACGACCCCGGCGTGCCCCCGCTCCACATCCTGATGGAACTGCGCCCCGCCGTCGGGGGCGTTGAAGTAGACGATGCGCTCCACGTAGGCGACCCGCTCCACCCCCAGCGCCCCCGCCATTAAGGCGCCCAGCCCCTCGTGCTGCGACACCGCCGCCGACTCGGGAAAGATGGCCTCGCACAGATCGGCAGCGAGCTGCTGGCGCTGCCAATCGGCCGCCACATCCTCGAACCCCTCCATCCCGAACGAGAAACGAAAACGCAGCGATTGCTCGTGCTCCAGCAGGGAGAGCCACGACAGCTTGCACCACAGGTTTTCCCCAATGATTTGATCCCCCTCCATGGCGTCGAACTCGACCTTGACGATCTCCTGGCAGTCGGCGGCGTCGCGGTAGGCGGCCAGGGTTTCGAAGCGGGGGAGGAGGCGGGCCTGGATTTCGCCGCGGTCGAAGAGGGTTTCGGGCTCGTCGCTCGCCAGCACCGCCCGCATCAGTTCAAAAGCGGCCTGAATGTCGGCGGCGTGAGCGGCGACCCCATCTTTGAGCAACCCCGGCAACACCACCGCCTCGGCCGCACGCCAGCGCCGGGCGACCTCTCTGGGGGAGGGGGTATCGGGGGCGCCGGATTCGGACACGTAGCCGAGCAGGGTTGCGCGGCGGGTTAGGGGCAGGGCGTTGGGGCGGGGGTCGGAATGCAGAGCGATCATGGGGGCTCCAGGGTGGGGGCGAGGGGGAATCCCATTGTAGCGGCCCTTCATGAGAGATTTGTAGGAGCGCCGCCCCCGGCGCGATGATTCAGCCTGCCCCAGGCCAATCCGCAGAGGGTAGATCATCGCGCTGAGGGCGGCGCCCCTACGAATTCATTCGGATTCCACCCACCTTGCCGCCGTCGCCACCGCCAACGCACAGGCGGTTTCAACCCGCAGCACCCGTGGCCCCAACCCCAGCGGCAAAATCCCCCGCGCCTCAAACCAAGCCAGATCCTCGTCCGACCACCCCCCTTCAGGCCCCACCAAAATCCCCACCGCCGTGGGCAGTGCATCCCAGGGGCGGAGGGAGTAGGCCAGGCGGTCTTCCCGCGCCGCCAGCCACACCGTCCTCTCGGGGCTGCTGGCCACCACCTCCTCCAGCCTTTGCAGCGCCCCCACCAGCGGCAGGTCGCCCCGGCGGCACTGCTTGGCCGCCTTGAGCGCCTTGCCCTGCCAGCTCGCGTCGCGCCGTTGGGGTTGTTCTTCCAGGGATTGTAAGCTTTTGGCGGTGATGGTGGGGATCACGGCGGTGGCGCCGCACTCCACCGCCTTTTCGACAATCCACTCCATCCGGTTTTTATCGGCCAGTGGGGCGGCCAAAACAACCGGGATGGGGGGCTCGGGGTTGGTGATCGGCTCGATGGGAAGCAGTTCGGGCAGGTCGGCGCCGTCGAGTCGCCGCATCCGCCACCAGGCGCCATTCGGAGCGACGGCGGTAAAGGCTTGGCCGGGGCGAATATCCCAGGCGCTGAGCGCCCCCTGGGCCGAGGCGGGCAAGCGCTGTCGCTCCCCGCCAACGACCGGGGCACCCAGCTCAACGCGATTGCGGGCCGTGGTCCAGGGCATATTCGATGGCCTTGACGACCCCTTCGAGGATCTTCGCCTCGCGGGTGGTGAGTTCGGCGCGTTGAAAGATCTCGCGCAGGCTCAAACGCACCGAATCGCTCCCCTGGGGATTGAAGAAGGGAACCTGTTCGAGCATGGCGAACAGGTGCTGATTGAAGTGCTCCACCTGGGCCGCCGAGGCGAGGTTTTTGCGGGGGGCGGGGCGCTCGGGAGTGCCGGCTTGGCGCAGGGCGAACAGGGTGGTCAGCACCGCTTGGGCGACGTTGAGGCTGGTGCCGTCTTCGGCGGTCGGGATGGTCAGCAGCCCCTCGGCGGCCTCTAAATCCTCGTTGGTCAGCCCGGAGCGCTCGGTGCCGAAGAGGATCGCGGTCGGTTCGGCGCTGGTGGCCACCCGGGGGGCGATGTCTTGAATCTCGATGGGCTTGGAGATCCAGCGCCGGGTCCGGGCGGTGGTGGCAAAAACGTGCACCCGGTCGGCCACCGCTTCGGCCACCGTGGCGTACACCGTGGCTTGGCGGACGATGTTCACCCCGTTGGCGGCAAAATCGTCGGCGTTGGGGTGGGGGAATTCGTAAGGGTCGACCAGACGCAGATCGCTCACCCCCATGTTTTTCATGGCGCGGGCCGCCGCCCCGATGTTGCCGGGGTGACGGGGGCGGACCATGACAACGGCGATATGGTCGAGATCGATTTTTCGGGGTTGGCTCATATATCTCGATAACTCGTAGAGCGCCGCCCTCGGCGCGATTGTGTGTATGCCGCCTCGGCGTGCTGAAATGGCTGGAATGTGGCGAGGAAGGTGGATGCGCTGCGCTGATCCACCCTACCGCCAATCGGGGGGGACGTAGGGTGGATCAGCGCAGCGCATCCACCGGTTTTTCAGCTTATTCGGTCGGCACCACCGAGGCCTCCATAATCGCCTCCATCTCTTCGTCGGAAAACCCGAAGTAATGCCCCACCTCGTGAATCACCACCTCTTGAATCAGGGCGACCACATCCAGATCGAACTCGCTGGCCTCTTTGAGAATCGGGCGGCGGTAGAGGTGAATGGTGTCGGGTAGGGCCCCTGCGTACCATGAACCGCGCTCCTCCATCGGGATCCCCCGGTAGAGGCCGAGCAAACCGTCGGGATCGTCGATCTCCATCTCTTCAAGGGTGTCGGCGTCGGGCCGATCCTCGACGAAGAAGGCGACGTTTTCGATGGCATCGCGGAACGGTTGGGGCAGCCCCGCCATGGCGCGGGTGACCTCTTGTTCGAAAATTTTCATGGATATGTTCATGGGGGGATTGTGACACGGCGTAGGGCAAACGACGAAACGAGGCACACGGTTTTGGTGGTGCCTCATCTGCACGCCGATCTCGATGCCTTTGCCTCGGCGCTGGGGGCGGCGTTGCTGTTCGAGGGGGCGGTCGTCACCCTGCCCGGCGGCACCGACCGCTCGGTCACCCACCTGCTGCAAGCGGGGATTGAGCCCGGCATTGTGATGCTGGGCGAAAAGCAGGCGCTCACCCTACTTGAAGATGGGGGGGTCGAGCGCATCGTCTTGGTCGACACCGCCAGTCCCGAGCGCACCGGCCCCTTCGCCCCCTATGCGGAGGCCCTTCCTCTGACCGTCTTCGATCACCACCCCTCCGAAGCCCCCCCCGCCGACGATCCGCGCATCGAGTGGCACAGACAGACGACCGGGGCCAACACCACCCAGATCGTCCAGCTGTTGCTGGCCCGGAATTGCCCGTTGACCCCCGATCAGGCCCTGATTTTGGCCGCCGGCATCATGGAGGACACCGGCTGGCTCGCCTATCCGGTCGTGACCCCCGCCGATCTGCACGCCCTGGCCGATCTTGTGGCATGCGGCGCCCGGCTCGACCGGCTGGCCCAACTGCTCGACCGCCCCCTGACCGAGGATCAGGTCCATCTGCTCGGCGATCTGCTCAACACTCTGGAGGAGGCGGTGATCGAGGGGGTGACGGTCGCCTGGTCGACCGCCGCCTGCGAGCGCTACATCGAGGATCTCTCCATCGTCACCCAGCGTTTGATGCGCATCCACCCGGTCGACGCCCTGGTGGTCGGGGTGCAGATGGAGCGGCGGATGATCCTGGTGGGGCGCAGCGCCGTCCCCGACCGGGTCGACATCGGCCATCTGTTCATCCCCTACGGTGGCGGCGGACACCCCCAGGCGGGTTCGGCCAACCTCAAGGGGGAGACCCTGGCCGGGGTGCGGGCTTGGCTCCCCGGCGCTTTGGCCCAGGCGGTGTTGCCGGGGCGGCGCGCCGCCCAGGTGATGAGCCGTCCGGTGCAAACCGCAGCCCCCGACGAGCGTTTGAACGAGGTGACCCGGCGGATTCACACCCTGGGGGTCGGCGGACTGCCGGTGGTCGAGGGGGGCAAAGTGGTCGGCTGGGTGGCGCGGGAGACCGCCGACCGGGGGGTCCACCACGCGTTGGGGGATGAGCCGGTCAGCCGGGTGATGGCGGGGGAGGTGCCGCTGTTCGGAGCCGATTCGGGGCTCGATCCCATCGTCCGCGCCATCATGGTCGATGGGCGGCGCTGGGCCGGGATTGTCGATGACTCCGGCGATCTCATCGGCTGCATCACCCGCACCGATTTGCGCCCGGTGCTGGCCGAACGGATGGGGGGCGAGGTCGGCTCCGGCGCCGAGATCGTCAAACGCCGCAACCTCTGGCGCCGCCTGAGCAAGGCCCTACCCGACCCCGCCTTGGCACGATTGACCGCCATCGGCGACCAGGCTCAGGCGATGGGGATGGAGGCCTATCTGGTCGGAGGCGGGGTGCGCGATCTGCTGCTGAATCGTCCGGGGCTCGACCTCGACATCGTGGTGGTGGGGGAGGCGGTGCGCCTAGCCGAGCAATTCGGCTTCGAGCACCCCGAGATTCACGCCGCCACCCATCCCCCCTTCGGCACTGCGACCCTGGTTTATCCCGACGGGCAGCACATCGACATCGTCACCGCCCGAGCCGAACACTACCCCCATCCCGCCGCGTTGCCGGTGGTCGACCGGGGACCCCTCGGTCTCGATCTGGCCCGGCGCGACTTCACGGTCAACGCCCTGGCGATTGCCCTAGACCCTAAGCGGCGCGGTGAATTGGTCGATCCCTACGGGGGGTTGCGCGATCTGGAGGACCGCAAGATCCGGGTGCTGCATCCGCTTTCGTTTGTTGAGGATCCCACCCGCATCTACCGGGCGGTCCGTTTTGAGGCAACCCTCGATTTTCGCATCGGCCCCCAAACCCTGCGGCTGCTGCGCGACGCGGTGAAACAGGGGTATCTGCAACGGCTGACCGGCAAGCGGATCGGGCGGGAGCTCGATCTGATCCTGCGTTCGATCCGCCCCGCCGCCGCCATCGCCCGCATGGGGGAGCTGGGGGTTTTGGCCTGCCTGCACGACCAACTCGACGGCGCCGCCATCGCCGCCCGCTTGGAGGCCTTCGAGCCGGTCGACCGCGCCGCCACCCTGCTCGCCCCCGACCTTAACAGTGACGCCGCCACCGCCCGGTGGGAGCTGCTGCTGCTTGATCTTCAGGCCGCGCAATGGGGGGGGCTGCTGGAGCGGATCGAATGGTCGGGACGGCGCTTGAAGGAGCTGCGCCGCGACCTGGGCCATCTGCAAGCGATGGCCTGGGGAGCCCCGCCCAATCCCGAGGACGCTTGGGCGGTGGTGCTGGCCTGTCGCGATCTGTCGCCCGAGGCGCTGCGGGTGGTGATGGCGCAAGGGGGGGCGGTTTGGGAGCAGGCGGTCGCCGCCTGGCTGACCCGCCTGCGCCACCTCAAACCCCAATCGACGGGGGAGGATTGGAAGCGCTGGGGGGCAAGGCCGGGGCCGGGGTTCAAAACCCTGCACGATGCTTTGTGGCGGGGGGTGGTGGAGGGGACGATTGATGGGGTCGAGGGGGAGGAGCGGGTGGTGCGGGGAGGGGTTTAGATGGGGTTTTGCCAGCCCCATCGTTCGAGCTGTTGGGCGACCTCCCCCCAAGGCAACCGACTACCGGCATGGCGCATCCGTTGGTACCCCTGCGCGGCCTGACCGATGGTGATGTGTTGTTCCAAAACCAGCCGTTCGATGAGCCACAGTGTGCCCTGGACCTGGATGTTGGCCGAACGGGCCGCTTGAGCTAGACGGCGGTCTCCCGTCAACAGTGGGCATTGCTCCTGGTGGGCCAGGGCCCAGGCAAACAGGTCGTTGTCGCCGAGGGATCCATACGTTTTCTTCAACTGGATAACGAACTCGATGCTCTGCCCCCGAAGTTCCAAAACGCGCAGCCCCAGGGTGGGCAATTCGGGGTAATGAGGGGCCAGTTCCTCTTCAAACAAGATGTCCGGCACCGCAAAGGTATCGGGCAGCGCGAACATCGCAGACAGCAATCCCCCCGCCTCCATGTCGATGAGGATGTTGCTGTCACTGATCAGCAGCATGGGAACATTCCATGTTCCGGCAGGCGCGAAGTTGCGCCAGATTCATCCCCAGCAATTCCGCCGCTTTCGATTCCCCGATCAGATCCTCCGCCAAGGCGCGGTACACCCGCTGTTCGAAAAGTCGTTCCTCCTCTTGGCGATATTGGGGCTCTGGCTCCCGTTGTTTCCAGCCGCGACTGCGCATCAATTGCCAAAAGGTGGACATGCCGCTCTTGGAAAGAATGCCGTTTTCGGCGGCGCGGAAACTCCATCCCCCCATGCTCAGCCCCCATTCCTGCTTGAGCAGCATCAGCTCTTGCGGCTCCAACCAAGTGCGGCTTTGCCCCAGGGCGTTGAATACGGCGGGTTTGGGGACGAGGAACGACCCGGCAAAACGATGGCAGGCTTTTTCTTCGTCTAAAGCGGGGTTCAAGCGGCCATGGAGTACCAAGTGGCCCAGCTCGTGGGCCAAGGTGAAACGTTGGTTGTCGCCTGGCCAGCTTTTACCAATCACCACCACCGGTTTGCCGTTGGCCCGGGCCGACAAGCCGTTGAATTTGTCATGGGCGTTGTAGGCGACGGTAAAAACCTTGATGCCGCGACCTTCCAGAGTGTCGATCAGGTCGGGGATGGGGTTGAGCCCCAGATCCCAGGCGCGGCGGACCTGGATGGCCACCGCTTCGATTTGGTCGAAATCGACGACGGTTTCGGGAAGGCCATCCGGTAAGGCAAATGGGGTCGACCAAGAGGTGGGGATAAACCGCTCCAACTCCAGCCAACGTTCGAGATGGTCCCCTACTTCGGCAAGAACCTTGGTCTCTTCACGATCACTTAGCGCCGGATTTTTCCGGTAGCTGATCTGTTCCAGGGTGATCTCGACCTCGCGAAAAAAGTACTCGACCCGTACCCCCAAAGCTTTGGATAGGGCCAGGAGAACCCCCGACGAGGGGACGATTTCATCGCGCTCATACTTGGAGATGGCCATGGCTGAGATCCCAGCCTGTTGCGCCAAGGCACGGAGTGGAAGTCCTGCGGCTCGGCGGGCCTGCTGAATGCGTCGGCCGATCATGACGGCTCCTTTGGGTTTACATTACTATCTAAAATGTAACGTTTGCGTAAACCTACTGGACCTACTATCTTCCAGTCAAGTTCACGCTGTTTCCATTCCAACATACTCGAAAGAAGGGGTTTTTTATGGCAACCAATCCCCCCAAAGGCGACGGTCACCGCAACGGCGCGGTACGTGATCGCTCCCAAGTTTACAATCCGCAAAACGACCGTTGGACCAAGCGGAATACCGAAACCGGGCGGTTCATGGATCAAAAATCGGATGGAACCCCTTTCAAAGGGGTTCGAAAGGAGAAATGACATGCCCAATGCCGTAGCCCATCGCATCGGTGCTGGACTTGTTGTTGGCGGGGCATTCATCGCCGAGGAGATCCGGCAGGGTAAAGTCACCGAAAAATCTCTGGTTGGTGGGGGTGTCGCGGTGCTGTGCGACACTCTTCCCGATTTTCTGGAACCAGCCCTGCATCCCAACCATCGGGCTGTTTTTCACAGTTTTGCCCTGTTGGCGGCGGGTGGTTTCGGGTTGTACAAACTCCACGAATGGGAACCCGAAACCGAAGGGGAGAAGTGGTTGCGGGTTTTGGGTTTGGCAGTGGGTGGCGCAGTTGCCGTCCATCTGCTCATGGATGCCAAAACCCCCAAGGGATTGCCGCTTTTTTGATGTGAGGGGGCTTCACGCCCCCTTCCAAACCTTAGGCGCCACCAGCAGGTTCTCATCCCCCGCCCCCACCCAAACCTGCCCCTCTTGAATCGTCACGTTGAGCTCCAGCGACCGCTCCGCCAAGTCCGCCAGTTGTTTGACTTCACCCTCCTCCAAATACAAAACGGTCAGGTTGTCGAAGCGGGCCAGCTTGCCTTCGATCCCTTTCCACCACACCAGGGCGGGCCGCCCGTAGGCGAGCACCACCGCCCGCTCCCCCCGGTTGCACCCCTTGCGGATCCGTTTTTCGTCGGGCATCCCCACCTCGATCCACAGCGTGATCGCCCCGGTGTCGTCCATCTGCCACAGCTCCGGCTCGTCGTCGCTGCTTAAGCCCTTGGTGAATTGCAGGTTTTCTTCTGCGAAGAGGGCGAAGGCGAGCAGGCGGACCATCAGCCGTTCGTCGTTTTCGGAGGGGTGACGGGCCAGGGTGAGGTCGTGGTCGGCGTAATACCCCCGGTCGAGATCGGAGATGTGCAGGGTTGCCTTGAAGATCGTCGCTTTGAGGGCCATGAGATGCTCGCGGGGGAGGATGCGGGAACGGGGGCGCAACCATAACCGGAAAACCGCCGGTGGTGGGGAACCCGGCGGGATCGCCCCTTGCTCTGCCGCCACCTTTGCGTTTGCATCCCCTCATGCGCCATCCCCGTTACATCGCCCCCGGTGACGAGATCACCCCGCTGCCCGATCCCGAATGGGCGTTGGAGGAACCCAACGGATTGCTCGCCTTTGGGGGGAGTCTGACCCCCGCCCGGTTGATGGAGGCCTACCGCAAGGGGATCTTCCCTTGGTACAGCCAAGGGCAGCCGGTGCTGTGGTGGTCCCCCGATCCCCGCACGGTGCTCTTCCCCGCCGACATTCACGTCAGCCGTTCGCTGGCCAAACTGATCCGCCGCCACGGCTACGCGATCACCTTCGATACCGCCTTTCGCCAGGTGATCGAGGGGTGCGCCGCCCCCCGCTCCGACGCAGGCGGCACTTGGATCCTCCCCGGGATGATCGCCGCCTATACGACCCTCTTCGAGATGGGACACGCCCACAGCGTCGAGGTCTGGCACCACGACCAACTGGTGGGGGGGCTGTACGGGGTGGCGGTCGGCAAGGTCTTCTGCGGCGAGTCGATGTTCAGCCGCCGCGCCAGCGCCTCGAAGGTGGCGCTGGTCTACCTCGCCCGGCAGCTTGCCCGCTGGGGTTTTGGGGTGATCGACACCCAGTTCACCACCGATCATCTGCTGAATATGGGGGCGGTGGAGATCGCCCGCCGGGATTATCTGGCTCTGCTGGCGTTGCATGGCGGGCGCCCCGGTTGGGAGGGGATTTGGCGGGTGGAGGACTGCGATCCGCTGGGGAACCCGTCCGCCCCCGACGCTTCGGAATCGCCCTCGTAATTCCCCGTTCATTCGATAGGAGCCCCCGTGCCCGTTTCCCGCCTTGCCACCCCCGAGGGGACCGCCCGTTACCGAGGCCGTTTTCCCCATCTGCCCCGCGACCACTTCCGCACTTTTTACCACCTGACCGTCTCCTCCATCGGCATCGGCACCTATCTGGGCGATCTGAGCGAGGCGACCGACCGGATGCAAGAGCAAGCGCTGGTCGATGCGGTGCTCGGGGGGATCAATCTGATCGACACCGCTTCCACCTACCGCTGCCAGCGGGCCGAGCGGGCGGTGGGGCGGGCTTTGAAACGGCTGGAGGAGGAACACGGCGTGACGCGCGATGAGATCGTGGTGGTCACCAAAGGGGGGCTGCTCGCCTTCGACGGTGCCCCTCCAGATGACGTTGCCGCCTGGTTTCACGACAGCATCGCAGCGCCCGGTTTGGCGACCCTTGAAGATCTGGCGGGGGGCTACAGCCTGCTCACCCTGCCCTTCATCCAAAACGCCTTGGCACGAAGTTTGGAAAACCTCGGCCTCCCCGGGGTCGATGTCTATCTTCTCCACAACGTCGAGATGCAGCTCGACCGGGTCGCCAAGGGGCAGATGAAGGATCTGATCACCCCGTTGTTCGCGTGGTTGGAGGGGGAGGCCGACGCGGGGCGGGTCGGTCGCTACGGCGTGGCGACCTGGGATGCCTTGCGGGGTGATTTCAAGGATCCCCACTACCTGAGCTTGGCCGCCTTGCAGGCGATGGCCAAGCAAGCGGCGGGGGAGGGGAAGAGGCCCCGGTTGGGATTTGTGGAATTGCCCCTCAACCTGGGGATGGCGGAGGGGTTCACCCGCTTCAATCAGGCCACGGGCGAGGGGAACGTCGCCTCGGCGGTGATGGCGGCCCATCAGTTGGGACTGACGGTGCTGACTTCGGTCCCCCTGATGCAGGGGCAGTTGGCGGCCGGGGTTCCCGAGCCGTTGGCGGCGCTGACGCCAAATCTGACCCACCCCGCCCAACACGCCTTGCAATTCGCCCGTTCCACCCCAGGGGTGGGCACGGCGGTGGTGGGGCTTAAAGCGCCGGAACATGTGGCCCAGGCGTTGGCGGTCGCCGCTGTCGGCCCCCTGAAACGGCAGGATTATCTGACCCTGTTTCAACGGGCCGAGTGAGCGTTTTTTTGACGGGTTGGGGACCCGTATGAGCGACGTGGGGGAGCGTCGCGACCGTGGAGGTGTGGCGGAACGGGGTGGATTGTAAAGCGGGGCCATGTTTTGGCCGTGCCATGCAAAATCGGCCCAAAACCATCCCCTATTCCGCCATGCTTGTTCGGTAAGCGGCCCCAAAAGGGGCCATTCGTTTTTTTGCAGAAGGAGAAACCTCCGTGCGTCGACTCATCTTCACCACCGCCGCCGCGACCCTCTTGGGGGGCGCCGCTCTTGCCGACAACATCTCGGTCACCGGGCCCGTCCCCACCCCCGAGGGGTTTGTGGTCACCGTCCACAATCCCCCGAAGGCGCGCCCTGGCCTGATCGCTGCCGACGGCACCCCCACCCCCCTGCTGGAAGATCGCGACCTGGAGGCTCGGGTGCTCGATGCCGGAGGCGGCATGGTGCTGATGTTGGTCAAGGTCTCTGACCGCGATGCGGTGTTGCTGAGCAAGAATGGGGATGTCGGTTACCGGGTGCTCAATATGCCTATCGACATCGATGGCCGTATCGCCTCCGGGGCGCTCGACACCGCGGCCGGCAAAGCGGTGGTGGCGGTTTCCGATTCCAGCGCGTCGCTCCCCAATGCCAACCGTGATGCCCGTTTCTTGGGGCAGCGTTGGCGTAGCGATCATCCGACCCGAAACATCAGTAGCCGTCTGCACGATGGTTTGAATCCCTGGCTGGTCGAAATCGATCTTGCCTCGGGGCAGGGGCGCCTGCTGACTCGGGGTAGCCAAGCCTCGGCGTTGCCGGGCGGGGCCGGGTGGGTCTTCGCCCGCTACGATCAGCGCACCGCCCAGTACGACCTCTACCGCTGGAATCGCGGCGATGGCTCGGTGGTGGCGGTGACCCAAACCCCCCGCCGGTGGGAGGTTTCCCCGGCGGTGTCGCCCGACGGCAGCACGGTCGCCTACACCGTGATGGCCAACCCCGAAAAGGGGCGGGTCGAGACGATGCCGCTGGCCGGCGGCAACGAGACGGTGGTGACCGACGGCCCTCTCGACGAGGCCCCTCGCTGGATCGATGACCACAACCTGGTGGTGCAGCGTTTTCTCGGCAATGGCTGGGGCATCAAAACGGTGCCGATCCCGGCCCCATAATGGATCGGATCCACATCCCCTCGCCGGTGGGCTGGCTTGAGATCGCTGCCACGGGTCGGGGAATCGCCCGGATCGAGATTCTTCCCCAAGGGGAGGCGGGCGTGATGCCCGCCTCCCCTTGGCTTTTTCAGGCAGTGAGCCAGTTCGACGCCTACTTCGCCGGACGGCGCCCCCGCTTCGATCTCCCCCTCGACCTGAACCCCACCCCCTTTCAGCGGGCGGTGTGGGATCGCCTGTTGGCCATCCCTGTCGGGCAAACCCGCACCTATGGCGACATCGCCGCTTCGATCGGCCAGCCGGGCGCGGCCCGCGCCGTCGGGGGGGCGATCAAGGCCAACCCGGTGCCGATCCTCATCCCTTGCCATCGCGCCACCGCAGCGGGGGGCAAGCTGGTTGGGTTTTCGGCGGGGGAGGGGGTCGTGACCCAGCGGGCGCTGCAAGCGTTGGAACGGGGGTGGGTTGAGCGGGGTTGATCGCCCCCTGCCCCCCCCGAACAAACGCCACGGTTTGGCCTTCCCCCCCGTATCTGCAACAATCCGCGCCTTTTTCGCAGATTCCCCAGCACAAAGACGGACCCCACCATGAGTCAACCGACCGAGAAGCCCTGGACCGGACGTTTCACCGAGCCGACCGACGCCTTCGTCGAGGCCTTCACCGCCTCCATCGATTTCGACCGCCGCCTGTACCGCCACGACATCCGTGGCTCCATCGCCCACGCCACCATGCTGGGTCGGGTCGGGGTGCTGTCGGCGGATGAGGTTGCGGCCATCGTCGAGGGTTTGCAGGGGATCGAGCACGAGATCGAGCAGGGGGTGTTCCAGTTTTCGATCAAGCTCGAAGACATCCACATGAACATCGAGCGCCGCCTGACCGACCGCATCGGCGAGGCAGGTAAGAAGCTGCACACCGGGCGCTCGCGCAACGATCAGGTCGCCACCGACGTGCGGCTGTGGCTGCGCGACGAGATCGACACGATCTGCGGGCAGATTCGTGCGTTGCAGCGGGGCATTCTCAACCTGGCCGAACAGCACGCCGCCACCATCATGCCCGGTTTCACCCATTTGCAGGTCGCCCAACCGATCACCTTCGGCCACCACCTGCTGGCCTACTTCGAGATGTTCGACCGCGACTTCGGGCGGATGCTCGACTGCCGCAAGCGGCTCAACGAGATGCCGCTGGGCTCGGCGGCGCTCGCCGGGACCACCTTCCCCATCGACCGCCCCTTTGTCGCCGCGCAGCTCGGCTTCGACCGCCCCATGGCCAACTCCCTCGACGGGGTCAGCGACCGCGACTTCGCCATGGAATTCTTGGCCGCCGCCGCGATTGTGATGGTCCATTTCTCGCGGCTGTCGGAGGAGCTGATCCTCTGGTCGACCTCCTCCTTCGGCGGGCTGGAGATGTCCGACGGCTTTTGCACCGGCAGCTCGATCATGCCGCAGAAGAAAAACCCCGACGTGCCAGAATTGTTGCGCGGCAAGAGCGGACGGGTTTTCGGCAGCCTGATCGGCCTGCTCACCCTGATGAAATCGCTGCCGCTGGCCTACAACAAAGACATGCAGGAAGACAAAGAGGGAATCTTCGACGCGGTCGACACCGTGAAGGGGTGTTTGAAGGTCACCATCGACATGCTCCCCGCCATGACGGTCCGCCCCGAGGTGATGCGGCGCCTGGCCGCGCAGGGCTTCTCGACCGCCACCGATCTGGCCGACTACCTGGTCCGCAAGGGGATGCCGTTCCGCGAGGCCCACGAGGTGGTGGGCAAACTGGTCCGCTACTGCATCGAGAGCAACCGGGATTTACCCGACCTGACCCTTGAAGAGCTGCAAAACCAGGGCAGCCCGATCATCGAGCGTGACATCTTGGGCGGCCTGACGGTCGAGGCCTCGGTGGCGGCCCGCGCCCATGTCGGCGGCACCGCCCCCGAGCGGGTGCGCGAGGCGGCGGCGGCGGGGTGGCGGCGGATCGGCGCGTAACCGCAAACTCTTCGGCCCGGGGGGTGAGTGTTTGGGGTTTGGGTAGGAGCGGCGCCCTCGCCGCGAAGCTTTTGCTCCATCCCGGGGTTTTAATCTGCGTTCATCTGCGGAAAAAACGTTCTTGATTCGTCCGCCACGAGGTTTTTCGATGTCCCCTCGGCTCCTCCTCCTCGTTGTCGCTGCCGCCCTGGCTTTGAGCGCCTGCGGGCGCAAGGCCGATCCGGTTTGGCCCTTCGATGACCAGCCCCCCCAACAAGAGCAATCGGCCTCATGAATCCCCTTCCTTTTCTCAAAGGCTCGGGGTTGGGCAACGACTTTGTGATCGTGCGGGCCCAGGACGGCTGGGATTCCCTCTCCCCCGAACGGGCCGCCCGCTTGGCCGACCGCCGCACCGGAATCGGCTGCGATCAGGTGTTGTGGCTCCTCCCAGCGGCCAACGCCCAAGCCCAGATGTTGGTGTTCAACGCCGATGGCGGGGCGGCGGGGTTTTGCGGCAACGGGCTGCGGGCGGTGATGGGGGCTTACATCCTCGGACTCTGGGGCGAGCCGGTCGACCACCCCCGCATTTTGGCCGCCGGGCAGATCCTCGAAGGCTGGGCCGGGCGGGAGGGGGCCATCGCCTGCACCCTGCCGCCGGTTGTCGTCAAAGGGTGCGATGCGGTGGCCGCAAACACATTTACCGACGTCGATTTGGGCAATCCTCACGCGGTCTTCATCGGCGACGATCTGCCCGACCTAGAAACCCTGGCCGCCCCTTTGAACGGCCACCCCCGCTATCCCGAGGGGGTCAACGTCGAGCGGGTGGCGAGGGTTTGGGAAGAGAGGGGGGCGCTGCACGCCGAGGTCCGCATTTGCGAGCGCGGCGTCGGCGAAACCCCCGCCTGCGGCTCGGGGGCGACGGCGGTCGCCGCAGTGGTGGGGCAAGGGCGCCCCGTGACCATCCACATGCCGGGGGGAGGGCTGCACTTCAGCCCTGCATCCGCCGGGGGATGGGTCATGGAAGGGGCGGTCGCATTTCCTTTTTCGGGAGTGTGGCGGGGTTAAAAGATTGGTGGTGCCGGGGGTTGGTTGACGGGGCGGCTTTTGGCGCCTGGGTTCAAGACAAGGAGGCTGTCATGCTGAAAAACGTTTGTCCCCATTGCAGCAACGAATTCTGGAATCCCATTCACAAATCGGTTGAGGGCATGAGGGGTTGGCACTGGCGGCTGCGCATGCCCCATTGCCCCCACTGCGACACCCTGCTGCGGGTGACCAAGGCGGCCAAGTGGTACCAAATGGGGTGGCTGGTCGCTTTTGCGGTGCTGCTGAATCTTGTGGTCGCCCACCCCGAAAGCATCAGCCCCTACCTCCCGGTTGTGGTGGCCTTCGCGGTGGCCGCCAACCTGTGGTTGCACCACCGGTTGCCGATGTACGAGCGGGCCGAATAGCCCCAAGGGTGGGATGCGCCGCGACCAAGGCGCATCCCACCCTCCGCTTCAAATGCCCTACTTCACCACAAAATTCGACACCTGCGCGCTCGGTGTCGCCCCGCCGTTGACCCGAATTGTCCCCACGTAGATCCCCTGAACCGACCCCCCACGTCCTTCTCTTGAAGCGTTAGTGTCACGTCGGTATCGACACTTATAGTGAGTGGACATGGCAACACATTAAGGAAACGCCGATTCAAGGCCTCCTGTCTTTTTCAGCAGGGCTTCGGCGACGGGGTCGCCTCCTACGACGGCGCTGCTTCGGCGACAGGGTCGCCTCCTACGACTGCATTATTTTGGTAACCCATCCCTGGGTCGCTCGGAAGCGCCATTAAATCAGCGCTTCCTTAACGGAAATGCACGTGGAAAAGGTCGGGTTCGCTGTGCCCCCGATCAATCTCCCCCTGACCTACCCCCCCTCCTCGGGCATAATCCCCCCGCTTTCGGACGTCCCCCCAACAATAAGGAGCCCCCTATGTGCGGCATCGCCGCGATCCTCCATCCCGCCGCCATTGCCCCCCCCGACGAGACGATCCTCGGGCAGATGCTCGACCGTCTGGCCCATCGCGGTCCCGACGGCTCTGGCTCGGCGCGGATCGAGGGGGGTGGGGCGGTGGCCCATTTGGGGCATCGCAGGCTTTCGATCATCGACCTGAGCGCGGGGGGGCGGCAGCCGATGGCGACCCCCGACGGACGCTACACCCTCATCTTCAATGGCGAGATCTACAACCACAGCGAACTGCGGGCCCGGCTCGAAAAAGAGGGGGTCGACTTTCGCAGCCACTCCGACACCGAGGTGCTGCTGCACTGGCTGCTCAGCCGGGGACGGGAGGGGATGGACGACCTGCGCGGCATGTACGCCTTCTGCCTGTTCGACAACCAAAGCGGCGAGGCGTGGCTGGAGATCGATCCGGTCGGCATCAAGCCGCTGTACTGGAGCGAGCAAAACGGCCGGTTGATCCTCGCCTCCGAATTGAAGGCGCTCTTCCCCTTGATCGACAAACCGCAGCTCGATCCGGCGGGGCTGGCCCAATTTCTTCACCGCATGGCGATCCCAGCGCCGCAGACCATCGTGCGCGGGGTGTACAAACTCAGGCCGGGGCAGGGACTGGTTTGGCATCCCCAGCGCGGCATCACCAAGCTCGACCCGAATCCACTGCCGGTGGGGCAGGACGACGGCGATCCCAAACGCAGCTGGGGCTTTGTGCGTCAGGCGGTGCAGAGACGCTGGGTCGCCGACGTTCCGGTGGGGGTCTTCCTCTCGGGGGGGCTCGATTCGGGGGCGATTGTCGCAGCCAGTCGGGAGCTGCGGGGCGAGCATCCGGTCGAGACCTTCACCATCGGCTACGACGCGCAGTACGCCAGCTTCAACGAGGTCGACCCCGCCCGGTTGGTCTCGCAGTTCCACAACACCACCCACCACGAGCAAACCGTCACCCCCGATGTTGCCGCCGAGCTTGCGCAGATCGCCTGGCATCTGGATGAGCCCTTTGCCGACTCCTCGCTGCTGCCGACCTGGTGGGTCAGCCGCCACGCCAGCCGGTTTGTGAAGGTGGCGCTGTCGGGGGTGGGGGGGGACGAAACCTTCGGTGGCTACCCCCGTTACATGGGGATGCGGGCGGCGGGCCATTGGCAGCAATTGCCGCTGGGGCTGCGCAAGGGGTTGGGGCGGCTGGCCGAGCGGTTACCCGAATCTGAAACGGCCACCAACTACGGCGGGCGGATCAAGCGCTTCCTGCGCGACGGCGCCCTCGATCTGGGGGCGCAGTACCTGCGCTGGACCTCGTTCGACGATGGCCACCTCGGTCGGCTGCTGCCCCACGAGATGATGGTCGAGCTGCACGACCGGGGGCTCGATCCGGCCACCCGCGATTTGGCATTGATCGACGGGCTGCTCAGCCGCCTGCCCCCCAGCGAGGCGGCTGCGGTCTTCGATCTGGTCGGTTATGTGCCCTCCGACCTGCTCACCATGGCCGACCGTCTGTCGATGGCCCATGGCCTTGAGGTGCGGGTCCCCTTTTGCGATGTCGACCTGATCGCCCACGCCACGGCGCTTGCTCCCAAAGTCAAGTACGCAGGGGGCGCGCTTAAAGGGCATATGCGGCGTATGCTGCGCGGTCGTTTGCCCGATTCGGTGCTCAAGGCCCGCAAGCAGGGGTTCATGGTGCCGGTCGCCCCCTGGATGAAAGGGGCGCTCAAAGATCTGGTGGAACAAAGTGCCAAGGAGGTGGTGGCGCGGGGATGGGTACGGGAGTTGTGGGCGGTACGTATTCTTCATGAACATCACACCGGGCGGCGCAATCGCTCCGACGAGTTGTGGGCCTTGGTGATGTTGGCGCAGTGGGGTAAGTCGGTGTGGGATACGAGGGGAGCACGACCATGAGGATTCTGTTCATTGCCGATGTGTGTGCCAGTGTGGTGACCGGTGGGGGGCCTCGGGCGTTGCGGGCTCAGGTTGACGGCTTGAGCCGTCGTGGCCACGAGGTGGTGATCCTGACCAAAAGTTTGCCCGGCAAGAGTGAGACCCCCGAGGTGACGCTGCCGTGTGGTGCGCGGGAGATCCAAGTCCCCTGGGGGGGCGGGCGTGGCGCCCGCGATGTGCTCACCCTGCGGGCCGACGCTCGGCAACGGCTGGGACTGCTGCTCGACACCTGGAAGCCCGAGCGGATCGTGGTGCAACAGCCGCTGCTGGCGGGGGGGGTGATGAGCCATCCCGGTTTGGCGGGGATCCCCTGGCTCTACGTCTGTTATTCGTTCGCCTTTGAGGAGTACGCCACCCGCGACGACGGCATCGCCCTGAAGCGGACCGTCGGCTCTTGGTGGCTGCGCCGCGAAGAGGCGCGGTTTTACAAAGAGGCCGAAAAGGTGGTGGTGCTTTCGGACTTTACCACCCGCCGACTGGCCGAGGTCTTCGGGCGGGGCAATGGGGTGGTCAAGATCTCCGGCGGGGTGGCGGGGGAGCGCTTTCGCGCCATGGAGGATCAACGCCCCCAACTGCGTGCGCGCTGGGGCATGAAAAGCCCCACCTTTTTGACGGTGCGCAATTTGGTCGCCCGCACCGGGGTTGATCTGCTGGTCGACGCTTTTGCCCTGCTGCACGGGCGCCATCCCGGCATTCAACTGTTGATTGCCGGAACCGGGGCGCTGGAGGGGCAAATCCGGGCGCAGATCGCCGCCAAGGGTTTAGAAGATTCGGTGCGGATGCTCGGGTTTGTTGAGGAGGACGACCTTCCCGGCCTCTACGCCGCCGCCGATTGTTTTGTGTTGCCCACCCGCTTTATGGAGGGGTTCGGATTGGTGACGGTCGAGGCGCTGGCCTGCGGCACCCCGGTGGTGGCGACCCCGGTGGGGGCCAACCACGAGGTAGCGGGGGGGTGGCGTAACGACGCGGTGGTCGACAGCCTTGAGCCCACCTCGTTGGCCTCGGGGATGGAGCGGGTGCTGCGGGTGCTTGAACGGGACGAAACCGGAGTGCGCGCCTCGGCGGCGAGCTATGGGGCCAAGTTCACCTGGCGGCGCCATGTCGACAAGCTCGAAGAGACCCTGATGGCGCTGCAAGGGGTCCAGTAATTCGATGGCCGCCCCCCATGTCGTCCACATCATCACCCGCTTCGATGGCGGCGGCTCGGCGGTCAACACCTGGGCGACGGTGATGGGGATGGTGCGGCGGGGGTGGCGGCAAACCCTGATGTTTGGCCCCTCCCATGAATCGGCCATGCGTCCCAGCGAGGCGAGCCGAGTGGCCGAGATGCGGCGTCAGGCCGAGGCTGCTGGGGTCGGCCTGATCGAAATCCCCCACCTGCTGCGCCGCCCCGCCCCCCTGGCCGATCTTCTGGCGGTGCGCAAACTCAAAAAACTGCTGCATCGCTTGCACCCCGACATCGTCCACACCCATACCTCCAAGGGGGGATTTCTCGGACGGCTGGCGGCCCGTGGCGGCCCGTGGCAGGTGCTGCACACCCCCCACGGTTCGATTTTCGACGGTTACTTCCCCCCCCCGATCACCTGGATCTTCACCCAGATGGAGCAGCTCTCGGCCCGCTGGTGCGGCCCGTTGGTCGCCCTGACCGAAGGCGAAAAAGACGATCAACTCGCCCACGGGGTCGGGGTTGCCGAGCAGTGGCGGGTGATCCCCAGCGGCGTCGATCTCTCCCCGTTTTTGGCGATCGACAAGTCCGAAAATCCCTTAACACAAAAACGCTGGATTTCGGTGGGCCGCCTGACCCCGATCAAGGGGATGGACCGGGCGATCCGGGCGCTGGCGGTCGCCGATTCCGACACCACCCTGACCCTGGTGGGGGAGGGGGAGGAGCGCGGCAACCTTCTGCGTTTGGCCACCGAGCTCGGGGTCTCAGAGCGGGTCATCCTGGCCGGATTCCACGAGGATCTCGCCCCTCGGTTGGCCCAGGCCGATTGTTTTGTGTTGCTGTCGCGCAACGAGGGGATGGGGCGGGCGGTGGTCGAGGCGATGGCGGCGGGGTTGCCGGTGGTGGTGGCCGACGTGGGGGGGATGCCCGAGCTGGTTGTCGCCGGTGGAGGGGCGGTGGTGCATGGCGACGATGCCCCCCAGGTGGCGGCGGCCTGCGCCCGCTTGTGCAACCCCGAGGCGGCGCGGCAGGCCGAGAGGGTCAACCGGCAGCGGGCCCGCACCTACGATTTAAACACGATGCTCGACGGGCTGGAGGGGCTTTACCGACAAATGCTGGCCGGTCGCCTGGACTTGTCGGACAAGTCGGGCCGGTCAGACTAATCCTCTTCTCGATCAACCCACCCAGGTGACCTTCATGCGCCTCCCTTTGTTGCCCTTGCTGGCCCTGCTTGCCGTGTTGCTGCCCCATGCCGTTCAAGCTGGCCCCCTCGACCATGGCAAACTGCGGGTGTTGCTCGACACCCGTTCCAGCTTTTCGGATGGGGCGCAAACCCTGGACGAACTGGCAACCTTGGCCGAACAGCGGGGGGCCGACGTGCTGGTGCTGACCGACCACGACCGCTACGCCATCCGCGCCGCCATCCCAGGCTTCGAAGAGCTGCTGGGTTGGACGGTTGAAAAACCCTCGATCAACGCCATGGGGGCCGACCGCTACCTTGAGGGGATTGCCGAGGTTGGCCGCCGCCATCCCAAGCTGCTCATCATCCCCGGCGCCGAAAGCGCCCCCTTTTATTGGTGGAGCCTCGAAAACGGCTCCCGCCCCACCGTGCACGACTGGGAACGTCATCTGATGACGATCGGTTACACCCGACCCGAGCAGATCGCCGACCTGCCGGTGGCGGGCAATCACGCCAGCACCCGCACCGTTGGGGTGCTTTGGTGGCATCCCATTCCCGGTTTGATGTTGCTGGTGTTGGGGATGTGGCTGCGGGCCCGACTGTCGCGCCATTTGGGGACGATCTTTGTGGCGATGGGGCTGGTGGCGATGCTGGGCAACCAACCTTTTCGCCCCATTCCCGAATCGATGTTCGACGACCAAGCCGGTTGGATCCCCTACCAACGGGTGATCGACGCCTCGCGCAACCAGGGCATTCCAATCTTCTGGAACCACCCCTACACCAACTCCGGGGTCCGCTCCGAGGGTCCGGTCGACGTCCACACCCCCCCCTATCCCGAAGCGCTGATGCAAACCTTTGGCTACACCGGCTACAGCGTCGTCTACGGCGACACCGATCCGACGGTGGAGCCGGGGGGAAGCTGGGATCTGCTCAACTTGGCCTACCTGGCCGGAACCCGAAGCGCGCCGGTTTGGGGGGTGGCGATTGGCGACTTTCATGCCGACGGCGAGTCGAACGAGCTGCTCGGCAACTTCCCGACCTTGGTGGAGGCGCAGCCCAACATGGAGTCGGTGGTTTCGGCCCTGGCCTCGGGCAAGATGGTGGCGATCAGCTGCGACGCCAAGCAGCCGATCTCGGCCTGGGCGACCCTGCAAGATTTAGAGGGGATGAAAGAGGCGGGGCCGGGGCAGTGGCTCAAAAGCCTGGGGGTGCCCGAGGTCGACGGTTGGATCGAGCGGCTGGTGCCGGAGCAGAGCCCGCTGCCCGCCATGCTGGTGGTCAACGGTCGGGTCGCAGCCCGCTGGCTGCAAGAGGTCCCTGGCCCCTTTCATGTGGCGTTGCCCGAGGATGTCGACCGGGGTTTTGCCCGGGTGGTGATCGGCAGCGGACGGGAGATCGTGCGCACCAATCCCATCTTTTTTGAACGTATTTCACCTTAAAGCCCAGGTTTTCGGATGAAACGTCTCCGTCTTCCCGCCGCCATCCTGGCGGGTACCGCCTTGATGATCGCCCTGCTGATCGCCACCCGTCCCACCCCACCCCCCCCCGAAGGGGTCGACACCCGGCCTGAGGTGGGGGCGGTGGTGGTCGAGCCGAGCACCGAAATCCTGCAACGGGAACTCCAGGGGGTGGTCCGTCCCCGCTCGGCGGCGGTGCGGGTGGCCGAGGCGGCGGGAAGGATCGTCGCCCTACCCGAGATCGGCAGCCGCATCGCGGCGGGGCAACCACTGTGGCGGATGGACGACACCCTAGCCCGCGCCCAGCGCGAGTCGGCCAGAGGGGCGGTGCTTCAGGCCGAGGCCAACCTTGAGTTGGAGCAGGCGGCGGTGGCCCGCGACCGCTTGATGCTCGACCAGCTTCAAGCCCGCTTCGCGCTGCAACAGGCCGACGAACAGCGGCAGATCTCTTTAAAAGAGAAGGGGCAGTCCTCCGACATGGTGGTGGAGCAGGCACGGGTCAAAACCCTGGCGCTCAAGGGGGAGCTGCTCAATTTAGAAAACGGGGTCGCGGGGGGGGCGTCGCGCATCGCCATCCGCCAGGGGGCGCTGGTTCAGGCGCGGGCGCAGCTACGTCAGGCCGAATACCAAGTGGGTTTGCTCCAGCCTACCCTCGATTTTGCGGTGACGATTCAGGCGCAGCGGGCCGAGGTGGGGGGCTTTATCCCCCTCGGCTCCCCGGTGGTCGAGATCGACGACGGCCAGCCCTGGCGGGTCACCGTCCCCCTGGGGGTCGAGGGATTAAGCCGGGTGGCGCCGGGCAGCGCGGTGGCGTTGACCGATCCCGAGGTGGAGGGGGTGGCACGGGTGGAGTCGGCGGCCCGCATGGCCGATGCCCAGACCCATACCGGCCCGGTCACCATCACCATCGACCGCTCTGCCCCGGTGGTGGGGGGGCAAGTGGTGCGGCTGCGCCTGCCGCTGGGGCAGATCACGGGTCTGTTCGTCCCCGACCGGGCGGTGCAGCGGCAAGGGCTGCCCGACGACGAGGGGGGCAAACCCTACCTCTACCTGGTCGACGCCTCCGGCCACATCGAGCGCCGCTTCATCACCCTGGGCGACCGGGTAGGCTCGATGCGGCTGATCGCCAAGGGGATTCAGGTGGGGGAGACGGTCGTGGTGCGGGGGATGGATCTGGTCCGGCCGGGGGTTGAGGTGCGGGTGAAGGGGGGGGATTAAGGGCCGCAGGAATGAAGGTTTCGTAGGGTGGAAGAGCGCAGCGAGGTGTGCAGGCGGGGGTTATTCAATCGGCGTTTCAGGCTTGCCTTATCCTGAATCCGTGTCCATTTTCATGTAAACTCTTGATCCACAAGAGCTAATGCCCGTTATTGGATTCACCCGCCGGGTGAAAGGGCAGGGTTGGGAGGTATCGTGGTTAAGTTTGAGATTCGCCGGTTGCCCTATGATTTGACCGCTCATGGTGGCCTTCCTTTGGTGGGGCAGCACCTCAAACGACACGCCCTTGTGGATCAAGTCATCGATCCGTTGTACCCGATCCAGGGCAACAAAGGTGGGTTATCGACCGGCTCCATTGTGCGGTCGTATCTTGGTTTGTTGTGCACCGCCAAGTC
>MNWR01000066.1:0-35851 GCA_001872725.1 Proteobacteria bacterium CG1_02_64_396
TGACGAAAAACCGGGGAAATTTGGACCGATTACCCGCCGGCGCACGACTGCATGGATGCAGGAGGTAGAGCAATGCAGGAGCAATTGCCGAGTAGGACGGTCTCAAGTCCGACAGGCTCCTAGTTCTGGGGCGAGGGGACAAAAAGCCCAAATTCACGCGATATTCATAGGAATCCGCCATGCCGAAGATCCATTTCTTGCCCATGGATGTAACCGTCGAGGTCGAGCCGGGCACCACCGTTTTGGAGGCCTGCGAGGAGCACGGCATCCACCTCGAACACGCCTGCGAGGGCTCCCTGGCCTGCTCGACCTGCCACGTCATCGTCCGCAAAGGGTTCAACGACCTGGAACCGGCCAGCGACGAGGAGGAGGACATGCTCGATCAGGCCTGGGGACTCACCCCCACCTCCCGTCTCGGTTGCCAGGTGGTCGCCTACGACGACCTGGAGGTCGAGATTCCGAGTCAAACCCGCAACATCGACGCCGATGCGTTGCGGGCCAAGCTGCGCGAAAAGGGGATCAAGCGATGAACCGACCGCTGAAATGGGTCGATGTGCGCGACATCGCCATCGAACTGGCCGAAACCCACCCCGACATCAAGCCGCTGAACATCCGCTTCACCGATCTGCACCGCTGGGTGACCGAGCTGCCCAACTTTCGAGACAACCCCGAGCATTCCAACGAGAAAATTCTGGAGGCGATCCAGATGGCTTGGTTGGATGAGGCGGAGGACTAAGAGCAACGCTTTAATTCCGCCTCGGCTGCCCTTTTGGACTTGTGGGAGGCGACTTTTGTCGCCGAGGCGAAGCTGAGTTGTCGCAATGCAGGTGAGGATTGGGGTAGGGGTTCCGATTTGCCCCTTCATTCGCAGATATAAATCTGCTCTTACAAGGCTGACCAGAAAGGTCATCCCCCTTTCTTGTTAGGTTGCAGATGATCGTGTCGTCCTTTCCCCATCGAATTGCCACCAAGCCCGCCCCCCGGCGGGCTTTTGCCGTTTCCCCCACATTCCGATGAACGATCTGGACACCCTGACCCGCCGCCTTGCGGTCGAAGGCTGGCAACCCGACGCCACCGTGGTGGTGGGGATGAGCGGCGGGGTCGACTCGACCGTCACCGCCGCCCTGCTGCTTCGCGCCGGATTTAAGGTGGTGGGGGTGACACTGCGACTGTGGTCGGAAGGCAGCCGCTGCTGTTCTCTGGACGACATCGACGACGCCCGCTACGCCGCCAGCAAACTCGGGATCCCCTTCTACGTCATCGACCGCGAGCCTCTCTTCCGCGACGCGGTGGTACTCCCTTTTATCGCCGCCTACGGGGCCGGAATCACCCCCAACCCCTGCACCACCTGCAACGCGGTGGTGAAGTTCGCTCCCCTCATCGAACTGGCCGACCAGCTTGGAGCGGTCGGGGTCGCCAGCGGACACTATGCGCACCTGGACCAAGAGGGCAGGGCGCTGCGCCAAGGCGAAGATGCCGCCAAAGACCAAAGCTACTTCCTCTACGCCATCCCCTCAGAACAGCGCCCCCGGATCCGCTTTCCTCTGGCGGGGCTGAGCAAAAGTGAGGTGCGCCAGGCGGCGCGGCTGCTGCATCTGCCGGTGGCCGACAAGGCCGAATCCCAAGATCTGTGTTTTTTGCCCGATGGCGATCTCGACCACTTTCTTCGCGCTCAAGGGGCAGCGCCTCAGCCCGGCCCCATCGTCGACGCGGCGGGGCGGGTGGTCGGGCAGCACACCGGGATCCACCGCTACACCGTAGGGCAGCGCAAAGGGCTTGATCTCAAGGCGACCACCGCCGATGCCGAGCCGCAGTACGTGCTCGAACTCGACCCGACCCGCAACCGCTTGGTGGTCGGCCCCCGTGCCCACCTTGAAAAACAGGTGGTCACCCTGCGTGGAGTGATCGGCTGGGTCGCCTCCGAGGCGATTCCTGAAACGGTGTGGTTACGGGTGCGCCATCGCGGTCCTCTGCAAGAGGTGCAGATGTCAGCCTATGCGGGGGCGGCGGCGGTTCTCACCTTGAAAAAACCGTTTGGCCCCATCACCCCCGGTCAGGCGGGGGTGGTGTACGACGAGGCCGGTAGGGTGCTTTTTGGCGGGGTGATCGATGGCGCCGACTAAGCCTTCCACCACGGGTCGCGCCGCCGTGGTTCACATGGGGTGTCGGGTCAACCGTTTCGAGGCGGCCTGGATCGAACAAACCCTGAGCGGCGCTGGGTGGGAGGTAATGGCCGAGCCCTCGGGCAGCGATCTGGTGGTGGTCAATACGTGCACCGTTACCACGGAGTCGGATCGCCAGGCCCGACAACTCATCCGCCGCCTGAGCGCCGCCAATCCCAGCGGTAAAATCGCCGTGACCGGTTGTTACGCTCAGGTCGATCCCCAGGCGGTGGCCGCCATCCCTGGGGTCGACTTGGTCTTTGGCAACGGGGAAAAAGGGCGGCTGCTCGATCTGCTTGATGCCGACAGCGGCACCGTGGCGGTCGGCGCCCCCGAGGAGCGCGACGTTTTTGACGAGGTCGATCTGGAGGCCTTTGCCCACCAGACCCGGGCCTACATTCAGATTCAGAACGGCTGCGATCAGAAATGCACCTTCTGCATCATCCCCGCCGCCCGTGGCCCCAGCCGCTCGCTTTCGCATCAACGGGTGCTCGAACAAAGCGCTCGCCTGCTGGCGGCAGGTCACCGGGAGCTGGTTGTCACCGGGGTCGATCTGGGCGATTGGCATGATGGTGAGGTCGGGTTTTCGGCGCTGGTGGCCCAGTTGCTTGAGCTTGCGGGGCTGGAGCGGCTGCGGATTTCATCCCTCGATCCGGCCCACATCGACTCAAGGCTGATGGATCTTTTCACCCACCCCAAACTCATGCCCCACCTGCATTTGTCGTTGCAGGCCGGGGCCGACCGTACCCTCACCCGGATGAAACGGCGCGCCCGGCGCGACGAAATTCTGGCGGTCGGTCTGGCGCTTCAACATGCCAACCCAACCATCACCTTCGGCGCCGATGTGATTGTCGGTTTCCCTGGCGAGGACTACGGCGACTTCTTGCAGACCTGGGATCTGGTCCGACGCCTCCAGATCACCCATTTGCACGTCTTTCGCTATTCCCCCCGCCCCGGCACCCCCGCCGCCCGCTTTCCCGATCCGGTCGACTACCTCGCCGCCCGTCGTCGCGCCAAACATCTGCGCCGGTTGGGTGATCGACTGCTCGCCCGCCGCCTGGATGGTCTGGTGGGGCAGACGGTGGAGGTGTTGACCGAGGCGGGGTCCGAGGGGCAATGGCGGGGACGCACCGCTGCGGATTTTGAGGTGGTGGGGCAGGGGAGCATCCCCAAGGGTAGGCTGATTCGAGTCGAGATTGTCGAACGCGAAGGGGGGGTGCTGAAGGGAAAAACGCCTTCTGGATTGGCAAAAATCGGTATTCACACAACCGTCTAATGCCCGATGTTTGCAGGGGAAACCCTAGCCAATCCTTGCTCATTGCCCCGTCTGCGGCCACCCTTCCATTCCGTTTCCCTCCCTCCAGGAAGCCCTCTTCTAGCGATGAATAGCTTCAGTACACGCCTGGCCATCCTGCTTTCGCTGCTGCTGATGGTGCTCATGATCCCGGTGGGGCTGGTTCTGGAGCATCACCAGACCGAAACCATCGATCAGGAGGAACGTGCCCAGGTGGTGATGCTGGCCGAAACCCTCTACAGCTCCCTCGAAGTCTTGATGGAGACCGGCAATGGACCCCTGGTGCGGGGCTGGCTGGAGCAGCTGGCGGGGACTCAGGGGATCGAGTCGATTCAGATCGCCCGGCGCGACGGCCAGCTCGCCTTCCGCGATCTCGATACCCTGAATCGGGTGAACGCCCACCTGAAACACCAGCGTTTTGAACGGACCCCCACCCCCTCGCAGCCGTTACGCGACGTCGATGCCGCTGCCTTTCAAAGGGCGGTTCGTGGGGAGCGGACCGCCGCCATCTCCCCCGACGGCCACCTGTCGCTGGTTTTTCCCATCATGACCAAACACGACTGTCTGAGCTGCCACGGCTACGAGGACAACCCGGTGCGTGGTGTGCTCAACCTGCACCTCTACCGCCCCGACATCCAGGCCCGCATCGAGGCGATGCGTTGGAACCTGTGGAGCATGATCCTGGGGGTTTCGCTGGTGTTGGGTTTTGCCGCCTGGGCGGTGGTGCGGGGGACCATCCTGTTGCCGTTGGAGCGGGTTCGCGACGCGATGGTGATGGCCGGACGGGGGGAGCGGACGATTGTGATGCCGACCGGACGGGGCGACGAAATCGGAGATTTATCGCGCTCGTTCAACAAGATGCAGCACGACCTTAAGGTCAAAGAGGAGGAGGCAAGGGTCTTGGCGGTCCATGCCCCCGAGGGAATTGTGACCTTCGATGGCGAGGGGCGAATTCGAGGGTTCAACCCGGCGGCCGAGAAGATGTTCGGCTACCGGGCCGAGGCGATGGCGGGTCATGCCATCGCCCTGCTTTTTGCCGACAGCTTGGACAACCGCCCCGCGCTCAACGTCTTGGCGCAGATCGCCACCGCCCGCCCCAACGAAGAACGCATCGGCATGGAAAGCCTGGGCAGGCGGGCCGACGGCAGCCGATTTGTGATGGAATGGAGCCTCGGCGAGGTCGGAATCGACCCCGAGGAGCGCTGGTACATCGCCATGGTGCGCGACGCCACCCCCCGCCTTGAGCGGGAGTCCAACCTGCGCAAGATCTCCCAGGCCATCGAGCAAACCACCGATTCGGTGATGATTACCGACCGGGACGGCGCCATCGAATACGTCAACCCCGCCTTCGAAAAACTGACTGGCTATACCGCCCGTGAGGTGCTGGGCAAAAACCCCAGGCTGCTCAAGTCGGGGGAACACGGCGACGACTACTACCGGCAGATGTGGGAAACCATCCTGGCGGGCGAGCCCTTTGCCGACGTGGTGGTCAATCGGCGCAAGGACGGCTCGTTGTACTACGAACAAAAAACCATCACCCCGTTGAAGAACGACCGGGGCTGGGTCACCCATTTTGTGTCGACCGACCGGGACGTCACCGAGCAAAAGCGGCTCGAAGAAAAACTCCACTTCCTGGCCAGCCACGACCGCCTCACCGGCCTACCCAACCGCACCCTGTTGCACGACCGCCTGCGTCAAGCGTTGGTCCATGCCCGGCGCCACAACGGCCATGTGGCGGTGATGTTCCTCGACTTGGACCGTTTCAAAGAGGTCAACGACACCCTGGGGCATCAGGCGGGCGATCTTTTGTTGGTCGAGGTAGCCAACCGTCTGCAATCGGGGCTGCGCGACGGCGACACCGTCACCCGCATCGGGGGGGATGAATTTGTTCTGGTGATCGAGGAGCTAAGCGGCACCGAGGTGGCGGAGCAGGTGGCCGAAAAACTCTTAAAAAACCTGCACCACCCTATCGAATTCGAGGAATGGAGCATCCTCCCCTCGGGCAGCCTGGGCATCGCCTGCTTCCCCGAGGACGGCGACAGCGAAGAGGCGCTGATCGCCAAAGCCGACGAGGCGATGTACCTGGCCAAGAAGATGGGACGCAACCGGTATCAGCGCTACGGAAAATAACCGGGTTGCCTGGATACACGCCCCCGCGTCGATTGCGATTTCCCCCCGTATCCGTACCCTTTGCAACCTCAAATTTCCCCGTAGTTACCCCCTTTTTTGGAGACCGAAATACCCATGGCCATTGAACGCACCCTGTCGATCCTCAAGCCCGACGCCGTCGCCAAAAACGTCATCGGCGACATCATCAACCGCTTCGAGAAGGCCGGTTTGTCGGTGATCGGCGCCAAGCTGGTTCAGCTGAGCCAGGAAGAGGCCGGCGGTTTCTACGCCGTGCACAAGGCTCGCCCCTTCTATGGCGACCTGTGCTCCTTCATGGCCTCCGGACCCGTGCTCATCATGGTGCTCGAAGGCGAGAACGCCATCGCCACCAACCGCGACCTGATGGGCGCCACCAATCCTAAAGATGCCGCCCCCGGCACCATCCGCGCCGACCACGCCGACAGCATCGACGCCAACGCCGTGCACGGCTCCGACGCCCCCGAGACCGCCGCTTGGGAGATCAACTACTTCTTCGGCCAGGTGGAGCTCTGCCCCCGCCGATGAGCGGCACGCGCCCCCACATCCTCGGCCTGGCCCCCGCCGTTTTGGCGGGGGTCATCGCCGGGCTTGGCAAAGAAAAATTCCGCACCAAGCAAATTCTGCATTGGGTTTACGCCCGCCATACCCTCGATTTCGACCAGATGACCGATCTGGCCAAAGATCTTCGGGTTTTTCTGCCGCAACACCTCGACAACACCCTGCTTGAACTGACCGCCCGGCAAGACAGCAGCGATGGCACCAGTAAATTCCTTTTTCGCCTGCACGACGGCCAGATGGTCGAGACGGTCTACATCCCCGAAGAAGACCGTGGCACCGTCTGTGTCTCGACCCAGGTCGGATGCCCCATCGATTGCTCCTTCTGCATGACCGCAACCCAGGGATTTGCCCGCAACCTCGAAGCCTGGGAGATCAACGCCCAGGTCTGGCAAATCCGCGCCGCGCTAGCCAGCGAGGGGCGGGCGGTGACCAACATCGTGGTCATGGGGATGGGGGAGCCGCTGCTCAACCTCGACAACCTGCTGCCCGTGCTTGAGGTCTGGTCCGATTCGCAGGGGATGCAGATCGGCCAGCGCAAAATCACCGTTTCGACCGCCGG
Source organism: Proteobacteria bacterium CG1_02_64_396 (assembly GCA_001872725.1). Lineage (NCBI taxonomy): Bacteria > Pseudomonadati > Pseudomonadota > Proteobacteria bacterium CG1_02_64_396. The sequence continues at coordinate 6,722 of MNWR01000066.1, forward strand.
TCTCATCCCCGAGATGGCGCGGTTGGGGGCCGCCTCCCCGGTGAATCTAGCCATCAGCCTGCACGCGGTGACCGACGAACTGCGCAACGAGCTGGTGCCGATCAACCAGAAGTACCCCTTGGCACCATTGCTCGACGCCTGCCGCGCCTACCCCCTCAAGGCGACCCGGCGCATTACGTTTGAGTACATCATGCTGGGCGGGGTGAACGATTCGGTCGGCGATGCCAAAAAGCTGGTGAAGCTGCTGCGGGGGATCCCGGCCAAGGTAAATTTGATCCCCTTCAACCCCTTCCCCGGCTCGAAATACCACCCCTCCAGCAAAGAGGCGGTGCTGGCGTTTCACGACGTTGTGCTCAAGGGGGGGATCACCGTCTTCACCCGTAAGGCGCGGGGGCAGGATGTGGACGCCGCCTGTGGGCAGCTCAAGGGGCGGGTCGTTTCTCGCCGTACCTCGGGGCAACTGCGGGATATTCCCGTCATAACCTCTTAACCCAAAACCAGGGAGTCCTCATGTCGCAGACACCCGCCGTCGCCGTCATCGGCGGCTCCGGCCTTTACCACATCGAAGGACTCGAAAACACCCGTTGGCACAAGGTGGAGACCCCCTTCGGCAGCCCCTCGGACGAGATCCTCGAAGGGACGCTGCAGGGGCAGCGAGTGCTGTTTCTGCCCCGCCATGCCCGGGGCCACCGTCTCAATCCGGGCGAGGTCCCCTACCGGGCCAACATCTACGCCTTGAAATCCCTGGGGGCCAAACGGATCGTCTCGGTGTCGGCGGTCGGCTCCCTGCAAGAGCATCTGCAGCCGGGACTGTTCGTCATCGTCGATCAATTCGTCGATTTTGCCTTCGCGCGCGACCGAGAGGGGCAGCCCAAAACCTTCTTTCGCGAGGGGGTGGCGGGGCATGTTTCGATGGCCTACCCGGTGTGCTCCTACCTGACCGGCGCGCTTGAAGAATCCTGCGGCGCCTGCGGCATTGACCACCAAATGGGCGGGACCTACTTCAACATGGAGGGGCCCCAGTTCTCGACCAAGGCCGAAAGTAAGATGTACCGCGCCTGGGGGATGGACATCATCGGCATGACCAACGCCGCCGAGGCCAAACTGGCCCGTGAGGCGGGAATGTGTTACGCCACCGTCGCCCTGGTCACCGATTTCGATTGCTGGCACCCCGACCACGACGCGGTCACCGTCGATCAGGTGGTGGCGATCATGCAGGCCAACGTGGCCAAATCTCGTCAGTTGCTGGCCCATGTGTTGCCGTTGCTCGACCTCGATTCCCCCTGCCATTGTCAGGATGCCAGCGCCTTTGCCGTCATTACCGATCCGACCCACATCGGCGACGAGATCAAAGGCAAACTTGCCTCCATCTGGAGCCCCCGCTCATGACCCTTCCTCCCCGCCTGCTGCTTTGGCCCCTTCTGGCACTGACCTGCTGGACCCTGGTGTTGAACGGCTGTGGGGATGGGGCGACCGAGGAATTCAAGAAAGAGAAACAGGGGCAGGCCTATCAGCGTCTGGGTAATGACTACCTGGGTAAGGGGCAATTCGCCCGCGCTCTGCAAGATTTACTGCGGGCCGAAAAACTCATGCGTACCGATGCGGCGTTGCACGATGCCATCGGGTTGTGTTACCTAGGGCTGGGCAAATACGAAGAGGCGACCGCCCGTTTCGAGATGGCGCTCAAGGTCGACCCCAATTATTCCAATGCCCAGAATAACTTAGGTACCATGTTGATGGGGCTTGGGCGGTACGACGAGGCGATTCCGCACTTCAAAAAGGCGTTGGAAAACCCCTTTTACCAAACCCCGGAGATGGCCTACGCCAACTACGCCTGGGCCGAATACAACCTGAAGCACTACCCCAGAGCATTGGAGCTGGCCGGCACGGCGGTGCAGTTGTCCCAAAAGGAGGACCCCATCGCCCGTTACCGCATGGCGATGGTCCTCGATGCCCTTAACCGTAGGGACGAGGCGAAGGCGGCGATGGAGATGATCCTTGAAAACGCCCCCAACTTCGCCCCCGCTCTGGTGTGGCTGGGACGCGACGCCTTCAACCATGGTGATGGGGCCGCCGCCCGCGAATACCTCGACAAGGTGGTGGCAATCGCGCCCGATAGCCTCGACGCATTAACCGCACGGGCGTTGTTATCCCGCTTGATTCGCACCGAACCCTTTGAGGGAGGACAGTAACCGTGGACAGCACTGGGGAACATCTGCGCAGCGCCCGCGAGGCGGCCGGGATCTCCTTAGAGGAGGTCGCCGCTCGCCTCAAACGGCCCGTCCATCAGGTTCAGGCGGTGGAGAACAACCAGTTCGACGGTCTGGGGGGCGGGGTCTACGTTCGTGGATTCCTGCGCAATTACTGCAAATTGGTTCACGTCGATCCCGAAGCGCTACTGGCGACCCTTCCGGCCGAGTTTCAGAGCCAACCCACCGTCTTTGCCGAACATCCTGCCAATTCCCTCAAGGTGGCAGCCTCGGCGCAGCGCCGCCGTTTTGGGGGCGGGGTGTTTGCGGCCATTGCGGTGGTTGTGGTCATTGCTTGGCTGTTCGGCAACAGTGATCCCGGCACGGAGGTTTCCCCCCCTAACCACCCCCTCAAGCAGGGGGAGGGGCCTGATGTCCACATGATCGACCTGGGTTCGCCAAATCCGACCGAGAATGAGGTCCAGCCCATCCCATCCGACACTGCTGTCCCCACTCCGTCCGACGTTGCGATCCCCGCACCCGCCGACAAGGTAGTCCCACCCCCCTCAGCGCTCCAAGAGGTACAGGCGGGAGATCGACCGGCAGCAATCGAGGTAACCGTGACCCTTCGAGCCTCTGACCGCTGCTGGGTTTACATCGAACGCGAGGGGGAGACCTACCGCGACGTTACCCTGTTTCCCGACGAAAACTGGGTGGTTTCGCTCCACCCCGGCGACCGCGTGACCTTGGGCAATGCCGGGGTGATTTGGATTCGCACCCCGAGCGGGGATTGGGTTGGTCCGCTGGGGGCAGACAAAAAGGTGCTGCGTCATTGGAATCTGGTGAACAACGACGGCTCTCTCCATCTGCCGCCGATCCCTGACGCTCCTGTGGCGACGCCATCGACCGACGATCAGGCTCAGATCATTTCACCGTTGCTCGCCCCGTCCGCCCCCAATGACCCCCTTTTATAAAGACCGCTAGGAAACGGCCCGTATGTTCATCCCCTTAAGACTCAAACTGGCCTTTGTGCTTGCCGTCGGTGTGGCGGTAGCGGTGGCCCTGTTTGGCTTGATGGTCGAGAACAAAGGGCGGGAGATGGTCTATGCCCAAGCCTCGGTGCTGGGCAAAACCTTGGGTACGGTCGCCTCGACCAGCAGCAAAATCCCCATTCTGCGTGGCGACGCCAACTCCTTAAAAAAACTGGCCACCGATCTGGTGGTCGAGGGGGGGAGCACCCTGGCTGCGGGGATTCGCACCGTGGGGGGCGAAAACTTAGGCTGGGCGGTCTCCAATCAATTGGTGCAACTGCGCGATGCGGCTCAGATTGCCGGAATTGCGCTACCCGACGAATGGGTCGGGATGAGCCAGGGTGGGTTCGAGGACAAGCTCAAGGCGGCCCGCCAGGAGGGGGGCGATCCTGAGTTTTTGGAGCAGGTCGAGCAGTTGAAACAGGCGGTGTTTGAGGCGCTGGTTCCCCAACAATGGCCCGAACGCACGGTGGAGGTCGCCCACGATGGGGCAATGACCATCATCCGCGCCCCGGTCACCTTCGGCGCCTCCGACAAGGTGATCGGCTGGGTCTGGATCGCCATGGGGCACCACACCTTGGAGGAGGGGCTCAGCAAGGTGCGCTGGCAGACCATCCTCATCGGCCTGGTTCTGGTCGGCATCATGGCGGCCATCGCCATCGCCTTGGGGGGGCAAATCTCTAGCCGCGTCGAGGAGCTCAGCTACGCCACCCAGGCGATTGCTTCGGGCAAACTCGACACCCGCCTCGAACCCCGCACCCGGCAGGACGAGGTCGAACACCTGGTGGTCCACTTCAATCAAATGGCCGAGGACATCCAATCGCGAGAACGACTGCGCGAGGCGTTTGGCCGTTTTGTTCACCCCCACATGGCCGACGAGGTTTCGAAAGGGACCTGGGAGCTGACCCGAAAAGGCAAACGGGTTGACGCCACCATCCTCTTCATCGATCTGGTCGGGTTCACCTCGATGTCGGAGTCGATCCGCGAAGAGGAGGTGGTCGAGATCCTCAACGCCTTCTTCGACAAGGTGGTCGAGGTGGTTTTCCGCCACGACGGCTCCATCGACAAATTCATCGGCGACGCCGCCATGGCGGTCTTCGGGGTGCCGGTCCCCGACGAGGATCACCTGCGCCACGGCTGCCACGCGGCACTGGAGCTGATCGAGGCGGTTGAAACCCTGAATCTGGGGCGCCGGGTTCAGGTGCGCATCGGGGTCAACAGCGGATCGGTGGTCGAGGGGGCGATGGGGGCGGCCGACCGGCTCGACTACACCGTGGTTGGCGATGTGGTCAATGTCGCCTCGCGTCTGTGCGACGAGGCGCCGACCGGAGGCATCCTGCTGCCCGAGACCATTCGTCAGCCCTGGATGACCCAGGGGGCAACCCACGAGCTGGCGCTGCACGGCAAACGCGATCCCCTGCGGGCGATAGAGCTGATCGGGGTTCGCGGAGGGATGGCGTGACCGGGGGGCGCTGGTATGCCCTGATGTTATGCGGCCTGTTGGGTTTGGCCGGGTGTGCCACCGTTCCGCAGAAGATGGGCACCTTAATGGAGCAGGGGCAGTACGCCCAGGCGATTGCCCTGGGGGAGGGGGCTCCAAGCAGCCCCGAGATCGAAAACCTGCTCCAGCGCGCCCGTCTCGATCAGTCCCAAGCCTACGCCAGGTGGTCGACCGAGGGGGCTACCCTGGAACAAAAAGGCGATCTGGAGGGGGCCTTGGCGGCATGGCAAAACGCCCTCGCCGCCCAATCCAGTCCAGTGGGGCAAGCTGCCTTGCAGCGGGTGCGGGGCAAGCTGCACGAGGACCGCGAAAACCGCCTGTTCGCCACCCAATCGGCCCTGCTCAAGGGGTATCGCCAAGCCCTGGCCGCCCACCCCCCCAAAGATGTAGCTTCCTCAATCCAAACCAATCTCGACCAATTGACCCATACGATCCTGACCCACGCCCAAGCGCTGCAAACCAGTGGCGACGGGGAGGGGGCTCGCCGCTTTTGGGCGCTGATTTCCGAAACCCCCGAGGCTGCAGAGGGGCTGGCGCAGATGCAAAACAAAGAGCGGCGCGATCTACTCAGCCATCCCCTGGCGCCATCCACCCCTCTCAAAGTACGGGTGGGGCCGGGCGAGCCGCTGAAAAACCTGCCCAGACTACCCAGCGCCAAAGATGCCGCTTTGGAGGAGCTCAAAGGGCTGCAAGACAAGGAAGATCTCCCCGGGATTCGGCAGTGGCTCGACCGCCATGGCAACCAGGGCTGGTTAGAGAATGGGGCGCAGCGTGCTCTGGAGGGGCAGCTGACCGCCACCGCCGCCAAACTGATGGCCCGTGCCGACGCCGCCTTTCTGGCCGAGGATCTCAGCGGCGCCATCACCCTGGCCCGCCGCGCCGTGGCGCTCGATCCCTCGCCCCCCCAAAATCAAAAGCGGCTCAAGGAGTGGGAGGGGATGCTCGAAAACCTGCAACGCTTGCAGGGCGCCTCGCCGTAAAAACCATCCGTCGCTTGAATTCCATCGCTCAAAAGAATTTCGAAGGGATGTGACCCCATGAGTCATATCGCCGTTACCCGCCGCGCCACGCGGCAACTTCGGGTGGGATCGGTCGCCGTCGGGGGCGACGCCCCCGTTTCGGTTCAATCGATGACCAACACCCCCACTGAGGATCCCGAGGCCACCCTGGCCCAGATCGGTCGCTTGGCCGAAGCCGGTTGCGACATCGTTCGGGTTTCGGTCCCCACCTTCGAGGCAGCCCAGGCGATGCACACCATCGTTGCCGGATCGCCCATCCCGGTCATCGCCGACATCCATTTCGACCACCGTCTCGCCCTGGCGGCGCTGGAGGCTGGAATCCATGGCCTGCGCCTCAATCCCGGCAACATCGGGAGCCGCGAGCGTATCGTCAAGGTGGTGGCCGCCGCCGCCGACCGGGGGGTGTCGATCCGCATCGGGGTAAACGCCGGCTCCCTTGAGAAAGACCTTCTGGATCAATACGGCGAGCCCTGCGTCGAGGCGATGGTCGCCTCGGCCCAGCGTCACATCGCCATCCTCGAAGAGCTCGGGTTTAAAGATTACAAGGTCAGCCTGAAAGCCTCGGACGTGCTGCTGACCGTAGCGGCCTACCGCAAGCTGGCCGAGGTGACCGACTGCCCGCTGCATTTGGGGATTACCGAGGCGGGGGGGCGGTTTGCCGGCACCATCAAAAGCGCGGTGGGGCTCGGCGCCCTGCTGATCGACGGCATCGGCGACACCATTCGGGTGAGTCTGGCCGACGATCCGGTCGAAGAGGTCAAGGTCGGCCACCAGATCCTCAAGTCGCTGGGGCTCTCCAACCGGGGGGTCAATATCATCGCTTGCCCCACCTGTTCACGGCAGGAATTCAAGGTCATCGAGACGGTGCAGCAACTCGAAGCGCGGCTGGCCCATCTCAAAGAGCCGGTGTCTCTGGCGGTAATCGGTTGTGTGGTCAACGGCCCCGGCGAGGCCAAAGAGGTCGACATTGGTCTGACCGGCGGCAAGGGGGAAAACCTGCTCTACCGCTTTGGCGAGCCGGTGGGCAAGGTCTCCGACGAGGCACTGCTCGAACGGTTGATCGCCGAGGTCGAGGCGGTTGCCGCCTCCCGGCGCGGCCAACATTAATCCGGCCCCCATGGCCATTGCCTTCGGCTCCAGCGGGGTGCGAGGTCGCCTGGGTGTGGAGATCACCCCGGCGGTGATTGCCGCCTTGGCGCAGGCGGTGGGGGAGCAGTCCCAGGGGGGGATGGTCATCGTTGGCGCCGATTGCCGCCGGGGGCGCGAGGCGCTGCTGGAAGCGGCCGTGGCGGGGCTGGCCCAGGGGGGCGCCCGCATCGAGAGGGTCGAGCGCCCCCTGGCTACCCCGGTGTTGGCCCATGCGGTGATTCGGCGCGGCGCCAGCTTTGGTATTAATTTAACGGCAAGTCATAACTCGTCTGAATATCAAGGTTTTAAACTGACAGGCCACTGGGGCGGACCCGCCCTTCCCGATCTGACCGACCGCATTGCGGCGCGGGCGCAGGCGCTGTTGGATCACCCCGAATCCCCCCTTACCGTCGCAGCTCAGTCAACCCCCCTCGATCCCATCCCTCCCTATCTTGAGGCGCTACGTCGTTTGGCCCCGGCCCAGTTTCAAAATCGGGACCTGACCTTTGCCCCCTTGTACGGTGTCACCCAAGGGATTTGGGATGCCCTGGCCCGACCCCTGGTGCGGTTGCATACCCTGACCTCGGGGCGTCGCGAGGATTTCGGCGGCGCCCCCCCCGATCCGGTCGAAGGGCGACTGCGGGGGGTTGATCCTCGGGGCGTCCAAGAGCTATGGGGCTGCGACGGCGACGGCGACCGCTTCGGCATCCTCAGTCACGGGGTCTGGATCCCCCCCGACGAGATCGCTGCCCTGATCGTCGACGCCGCCATGCGCGGGTTGATCCCCCCCTTGAAGATCGAGGCGGGACAGGCGGTGGCCCGCTCGATCCCCTCTCGGGGGCTGCTCGACCGGGTTTGCCGCCACCACGGGTTATCCATCCTTGAAACCCCGGTCTCCTTTCGCCATTTGGCCCAGGCCATTGCCGAGGGGCGGGCGGTTTTGGCGGTGGAGGAGAGCGGCGGCATGGCATGGTCGGGTTTCATCCCCGAAAAGGACGGGATGTTCGTCTTGACCTTGTTGCTGCATTTGCTTGCTTTCGGGTCCCTGGCCCAGCAGGTGGAAGAACTCAAGGAACGGGTCGGCTCCGTTTGCCGCATCGGAGAAAAAATCCCAGGTTTCTGGGAACCGGAAGGGGCGTCGGCCCTTCTGCTCGAACTGGCCGCCTGGGGTGGCGAGGTGGTGGAGCGCGATGGGGTAGGGGTGATCCTCCCCGACGGCACCATGCTTCATGCCCGCCCCAGCGGCACCGAACCGGTGGTTCGTCTCTATGGCGTGTTTCCCGGTGCTGTGATCGACGCCCAACGCTGGTCCCTTTGGCGGTCTCTGATCGAAACCACGATTTCCCCCACAGTTTGAGAGGCTCCATGCCACATTGCGTTGTTGTTTTGAAGAAAAACGAGGAGCGCCGCGCCCTGGCCGGCCACCCTTGGGTGTTTTCCAACGAGATCGAAACCTCTCTGAAGGAGCTCTCCCCCGGTGCGCTGGTGACGGTGCGGTCGAGTCAAGGCAAGGTGCTCGGCTCGGCCACCTGCAATCCCCACTCCCTGATCGCCCTGCGCTTTTTCGACCGCCGCCCCAACATCGAGCTCGATACCACCCAGTTTCAAACCCGGATTCGCCGCGCCTACGAGCTGCGCCACCGGCTGTTCCCCGACCCTTACTACCGTCTGGTGTTTGCCGAAGGGGACGAGCTGCCCGGCTTGGTGATCGACCGTTACGGCGAAGTCTTCGTGATTCAATGCCACACCGCAGCCATGGATGCCCGCGAGGGGCAAATCATCGAGGCGCTTAAACTGTTGTTCCCCGTCGAGGGGATTCTGGTGAAAAACACCGCTCAGGTGCGGGAGTTGGAGCAGCTCCCCCGCGAGGAGCGGATCGCCTTCGGCCATGTGCCCGAGGTGGTCGACCTGATCGAAAACGGGGTTGGACTGCGCACCCGGTTGATTGGTGGGCAAAAAACCGGCTATTTCTACGACCACCGCGAAAACCGAGCCCGTGCCGCATTGTTGGCCAGGGGGCGTAAAACCATCGATCTGTTTGCCTATGTCGGTTCGTTCGGAATTCAGGCGGCGGTACGGGGGGCTGCCCATGTCACCCTGGTCGACGCCAGCCGCGAGGCCTGCGACCTAATCGAAGACAACGCCCGCATCAACACGGTGAGCGACCGGGTCGAGGTGGTGGCTGAAGATGCCTTCGCCTATTTAGAACGGTGCCGCGACGAGGGAAGAAAATTCGGCACCGTGTTGGTCGATCCCCCCGCCTTCATCAAAAACCGCAAAAACATGAAGGAGGGGATCGAGGGATATCGCCGCTTGAACCGCTTGGCCATGCAAGTGGTTGAGGAGGACGGCTTTTTGGTGACCTCGTCGTGCTCGTACCACATGGATCCCCAGACGTTCCGGCGCACCGTGCAAGCGGCGGCCCGCGATGCCCATCGGCGTTTGCAAATCCTGGGGCAGGGGCACCAAGGGCCTGACCACCCCACACTGCCCGCCATGAGCGAAGGGGATTATTTAAAAACCTTGTTTTGCCGCGTCTTGTAGGGGGGCGTTTTTAGGACTTGAATCACTAGGAAGCGATTTTGGGGAATGAAAAAAACAGTCGAATTGACCTCGACTGGGTTATCGCTATTCTCCACAGTCAATTCATGGAAATGATAAGAAAAAGCGCGGGGCAAGCAGGCGGCGCAAAAGGTTGATGAAGCAAGCAAGCGATTTGTGGGGCATGCCCCAAACAGGCAAATGCAAGCTGCATACAAAAACGGGGAAGGAGTGCGGTAATGAAGAAAATCGAGTGGACCCCCTCTCTTGCTGTGGGTATCGATTCCATCGATAAACAGCATCAGGAGCTCTTTCGGCGCATCGGCGATTTGCTCGATGCCTGCAACGAAGGGCATGGGCAGGAGGCGATCTCCGAGGTGCTTCGATTCCTCGAAAACTATGTGGCCGACCATTTTGGCAACGAAGAAAAATTGATGGAGAAGTACCAATACCCCGACACGATGTTCCACAAGGGGCAGCACGTCGCCTTCATCGACAAATTCACCGAGCTGAAAACCAAGCTCGAAGCCAACGGCCCATCGGTTCCCCTGGTCGTCGGCATCAACATCCATGTGGTGAAGTGGCTCAACGACCACATTCTGCGGGTCGACCGCTTGCTGGGTCGGTTTTTGCAAGAAAAAGGGGTCAGTTAATCAACCAAAGTCAGCCGGGCCTCTCTTCCGCCAAGAGGACCCGGCTGGCCGAAACCCCCGAACGAACAGCCGACTCGATGGTGGCCGGCAGTCCCGTGTTGCACCAATCCCCCGCCAACACCAACCCCGGTTGTAGCAATCCCGGTTTGGGACGGGTCGTTACCCGCTCCGGCGTCAGGTCGACCGTCGCCTGTCGCACCGCCTCAATCCGCACGATCTGCCCCAGAATACCTGGGTAGCGCCGCTTGAGATCCTCCCCCCAGCGCTGCGCCAACGCTTTGAGATCACCTCCTGCCCAAGCCGGATCACCCGAAACCACCGCCTCTATTTCGTTTTTTCCCGAAAAACGGCGCTGATCGATCAACCACTCCAGCGGATGGCCCGGCATGAGGGCGATGGGGGCGGGACTGGGGGCCAGCGCTGCAAATACCACGGTGACGATGGGGCGGTGGCTGGGGGCGCGCCACGATTCGGGGATCGCCTCGGGAAACCAGCGGGCAACCCGGTGGGGGGGGATGGCCAGCGCCACTTTGGCGAACTCGGTCCCATCAAGTCGCCACCCTCTCTCGGCGCGCTCGACCTCTTTGATGGGGGCTCCCAGTCGCAGCACTCCACCGCGGGTGTGAAACTCCTCCAGCAACGGCGCCACCAGAACCTGGGGCAAAACCCCCTTGGGGACACAGATCCTGGCGGCGACCCCACGCCCGAACGATTCCCGAAAGACGGTATGCACCAGCCCCGCGTCGACCTCGCCCGGTTGCAGATTGCAGGTCGCCCGTACCAGGGGGGCGAGCAGGCGGTCGACCAAGGCGTTGGGCAGTTTAAGGTGCTCAAACCAGCGCGCCGCCGTCCAACCCGATGGGGGAGCGGTCGGTCCGGTCAAATGGCGGGCTGCGGCCAGACGGCCTAACCCGGCAAAGCCGATCAGGCGCAGCAACGGGGGAAGAAAACCGGCCAACGACAGGGGAGGGGGCAACGGGGCTTCGCGCAGATGCAGGGGCGGGGCCTGGTCGAGCAGCGCCATGTGCAAGGGGCGACGGTCGAACCCTGCGTTCCAGGCCGCTTCGCCCAGTAATTCGCGGGTCGCCTCGTACCCCTCGATCAGCACATGTCGTCCACAGTCGGCGTTTGGGTTTGGACTGCCAACCCGTCCCCCCGGCCAGCGGGCTGCCTCGAACAGGGTGACCTTCGTTCCGGCTCGCAGCAGGGTCAGGGCGGCGGCAAATCCCGCAACGCCACCGCCGACCACCGCCGCTTGATTTTGGGTAAGGATCACCGGTTTCGGGCCTGCCGTTTTTTCTCACCTCGCACCACCCGCCAAGCGGCCCAAAGTTTGGCGATCCGCCCCATACGCAGTCGGTCGTTGCGGTTGTCGAACCCCCCCTTGAAGAGCTTGTCGAGCTGCCTGCTGTAGATCCCCGCCATGATGAGCCCCGGCAGCTGATGGGGGCGGTCCTCTTCGGGCAGCGCCTCTTCGGCCAAGCGGTAGTACCCCCGTGCCATCGTCCCCAGCTTGCGCCCCACCTCGCTCCACCCGGAGCTCCACCCGCCGTTTTTCAACGTTTCCCAGTCGGCGCCGTACTCAGCCATGAGGTCGCGGGGAACGTAGCACCGTCCCCGCTGGGCATCTTCGGCCAAATCCCGGGCGATGTTGGTCAACTGAAAGGCGTGGCCGAAGGCCTCGGCGTAGGCTCGGGTCTCGGGGTGGCGGTAACCGAAGATTTCGATGGAGAGCAGCCCCACCGTTGAGGCGACCCGGTAGGTGTAGACCTTGAGCGCCTCCCAGTCGGCGAAGGGGGGCAGGGTCAGATCCATCGCCATGCCGTCGATCAGCGCCTCGAAGTGCTCGCGGGGCAGAGGAAAGGTTCGAAGGATTTCGCGCAGCGCCTGGGTTACCGGGTGTTGCGGCGCCCCTTGGGGGGCGTAGGTCTGAGCCAGCTCCATGCGCCACCAGGCCAGGGTGCGGCGGGCGACCTCGACATCGGAGGTCTCGTCGACCACGTCGTCGACCTCGCGGCAGAAAGCGTAGAGCGCGTACATCGCCCGGCGCTGTTCATCGGGTAGGGCATGGAAGGCGTAGTAAAAGCTCGAACCGCTTTTTTGGGTGCGTTCTTGGCAGTACTGGAAGGGATCCATGGATCAGTCGGCTCGACTTAGCAGCGGCGGATGCCGGGGAGGAAAAAGAATGGGGCGCCATCCCTTGAGCAGATCGGCTTTCGATAAGGATGGCCGCTGGACCCACGGTTGAAAACCGGTGTCGGCCAAACCCTGCAAAATCGAGGCGCCCCCCCACCAGGTGGCGGCGATCTCCAGCTTGAGCCGCCCCTTGAGCCGACCGACCAATGGCCAGGATTCCAAAAACAGCGGCGTGGTGCGCCGCACCAAACCGGCGACCAGGTTTTGAAGATTTTTTTGGCCGTTTTGCCCCCCAAGCAGGTGCTCAAGGTCGACGCCATGCTCGGCGGCGATGGCTGCAGGGATGTAAATCCGGTCGCGATCGCGCAGGTCGAGGGCGATGTCTTGCCAGAAGTTGGCCAATTGCAGTCCGGTGCACAGTAGGTCGGAGGCGGCCAGGTTTTCCGGGGTGTCCTGACCGAATAGTCGTAGCACCAAACGGCCCACCGGATTGGCCGAGCGGCGCGAATAGTCGAGCAGATCTTCCCATTGGTCGTAGCGAGCCCGCACCACGTCCTGAGCGAAGGCGTCGAGCAGGTCGGTCAGCAAGGTTTCGTCGATGGCAAACCGGCGTGCGGTATCCATGAGGGGGGGAAGAAACCAGCGCGCCCCGGGGAGCAACTCGTCCCAGGGGGGGGGGAGGGGGGTTTGAAGCCGTACCGCCTCGGCCAGGGCGCCCAGAAGTGCGGTTTTCTGGGATGCGGGCAGGGGCGATTCGTCGGCCACATCGTCGGCGCACCGCGCAAAGGCGTAGACCGCCGCCACATGGGGGCGCAACCGGGCGGGAATCAAGGGGGAGGCGACCGGGAAATTCTCGTAGTGGCTGCGGGCCAAATCGAGGCATTGCCGGTATTGCAGATCGAGTGTGGTTTCCATGGGGGGATTGTGGCGGTCGGGCCAGATGAAGGGAAGGTGGACACACTGAGAGATATTCTCATTGCGGCATTGCGATCGATTGCTGCATGAGAATTGTTTTCAATAAACCAAGAAAACGCGGATCTTATTGAAAACATAAGTTATTTATCCCGACCTCAAGGGCCGGTCGGTTATCCCGCCCTGCCCACCTCAGGGGCGTTCTGAATCCCGAACAACCACTGTTCATAATAAAGAACAGGTCGTGTGCGGGATTTCGAACGCTGTTTCGCCCCCCACCCCATCCCGTGGGTTTCTCTTCTCCGAGATCTGGCACGCCAAACTGCCGAAACCCGAGGGGCTTGATGTACACTTCGCGGCCCTGAAACTCGCTTTTTCTTCACCCGAAAAAATTTCCCGCTTCGCGGGATGCTCAACCCCGGAGGATCCATGCTGCTGCTGCGCGGCGCCGTTGCCCTGTCCCCTTTTCGTATCGAAAAAATCGCCGGCCGCCTGACGGCGGGCTTGGGATTCCGGCCCCGGCTTCAGACCCAGTTCGTCTACTTTGGCGAGACCTCCGAAACCCTCTCCGACGCCCAAATTCACATCTTGGAGCGGTTGCTCGATCACGGTGCACCGTTGCCACCGCTGCCCGAAAAGAGCCAGCTGTTGCTGGTCACCCCTCGCCCCGGCACCGTCTCACCCTGGTCGACCAAAGCGACCGATATTGCCCGGCACTGCGGCTTGAACAGCCTGCTGCGTTTGGAGCGGGGGATCGCCTGGTGGGTCGCCGGTAACGACGGCGAGGACTTGAGCCCCGAACAACTCAAGATCATCGGAGAAGCGATCCACGACCGGATGATCGAAGCGGTGTTGGGCGACTTTGCGCAGCTCGAAACCCTCTTCGCCCACCACCCCCCCGGCGCGGTCGCCCACGCAGACATCCTCGGCCAGGGGTGCCCGGCGCTGGAGGCAATCAACACCCGGCTCGGTTTGGCCCTCTCCTCCGACGAGATCGACTACCTGTTCGAGGCCTTCACCCGAGCGGGCCGCAACCCCAGCGACGCCGAGCTGATGATGTTCGCCCAGGCCAACTCCGAGCATTGCCGTCACAAAATCTTCAACGCCGACTGGACCTTGGACGGTCAAGCTCAAGATCACTCCCTATTCGGCATGATCCGTCACACCCACAACACCACCCCCCAGGGGACCCTGGTCGCCTACAAGGACAACGCCTCGGTGATTGAAGGGGCAGTGGGGCAGCGCTACTTCGCCGATCCGGCTACCGGGGAATACGGCGGTCATGAGGAGCCGATCCACATCCTGATGAAGGTGGAAACCCACAACCACCCCACCGCCATTGCCCCCTTCCCCGGCGCCGCCACCGGATCGGGCGGGGAGATCCGCGACGAGGGGGCGACCGGGATCGGCTCCAAACCCAAGGGGGGGCTGTGCGGGTTTTCGGTTTCGAATCTGCGCATTCCGGGGGGCGAGCAGCCTTGGGAGGGAGCTGAATCCAAGCCGGGTCGGATCGTCTCTCCCCTGGAGATCATGATCGAGGGGCCCATCGGCGCGGCCGCCTTCAACAACGAGTTCGGCCGCCCCAACCTTGCCGGTTACTTCCGCAGCTACGAGCAACCCGCCCCCAACGGCGAGGTTCGCGGCTACCACAAGCCGATCATGATCGCGGGCGGACTGGGCAACATTCGCGCAAACCACGTCGGCAAGGGCGCGGTCCCCCCCGGCGCCAAGGTGATCGTGCTGGGTGGCCCCGCCATGTTGATCGGTCTGGGGGGGGGCGCCGCCTCGTCGGTCGACGCGGGGGCGGGGAGCGAGCAGCTCGATTTCGCCTCGGTGCAGCGGGGCAACCCCGAGATGCAGCGCCGCGCCCAAGAGGTGATCGACCGTTGCTGGGCGATGGGCGACAAGAACCCGATCCTTTCGATCCACGATGTCGGGGCGGGGGGGCTTTCGAACGCGGTGCCAGAGATCCTCAACGACGCCGGGCGCGGCGGGCGCATCGACCTGCGCGCCATCCCCAACGACGAGCCGGGCATGAGCCCCATGGAGATCTGGTGCAACGAGGCCCAGGAGCGTTATGTCCTGGCGGTCGCCCCCGAAAACCTGCCCCGCTTCGAGGCGTTGTGCGCCCGGGAGCGCTGCATCTACGGGGTGATCGGCGAGGCGACACAGGAGCGACGGCTTGTGGTCGAGGACCGGCTGCTCGGCAACCGCCCCATCGACATCGAGATGGAGGTGCTGCTGGGTCGCACCCCCAAGATGCTGCGTCAGGCCCAGACGGTTGCCACCGAGCTGCCCTCGGTCACCACCGTTGGAATCGACTTGGCCGAGGCGCTCGACCGAGTTCTGCATCTGCCCACCGTGGCCGATAAATCCTTCCTCATCACCATCGGCGACCGCACCGTCACCGGCATGGTCCACCGCGATCAGATGGTCGGCCCCTGGCAGGTGCCGGTCAGCGACGTAGCGGTGACGATCAGCGATTACGTCGGCGCCACCGGCGAAGCGATGGCGATGGGGGAGCGGACACCGCTGGCCATCGTCGACGCCGCTGCCGCAGCCCGCATGGCGGTCGCCGAGGCGCTGACCAACATCGTGGCGGCCCCGATCGCCCAATTGAGCGACGTCAAACTCTCGGCCAACTGGATGGCGGCGGCCGGCCACCCCGGCGAGGACGCCGCTCTGTATGCCGCCGTCGAGGCGGTCGGTTTGGGGCTTTGCCCCGAGCTCGGGATCTCGATTCCGGTCGGCAAGGATTCGCTGTCGATGAAGACGGTCTGGCAGGACGCGGGCGGGGATCACGCCGTGGTCGCCCCGGTGTCGCTGATCGTTTCGGCCTTCGGCCCGGTCACCGATGTGCGTAAAACCCTGACCCCGCAGATGCGCCTGGACCAGGGGGAAACCGCCCTGCTGCTGATCGATCTGGGCCGCGGTAAAAACCGGCTGGGGGGCTCTGCCCTGGCCCAGGTCTACAACCAGATCGGCAACCAAGTGCCCGACATTGATGCCGCTGCCGACCTCAAGGGGCTGTTCGAGACGGTGCAAAGCCTCAATCGCCAGGGGTTGATTCTGGCGGCCCACGACCGCTCCGACGGCGGTTTGATCGTCACCCTGCTCGAGATGGCCTTCACCGGACGCTGCGGTCTTGAGATCGCCATTGAAGATGAAGACCTGCTGGCGGCCCTCTTCAACGAGGAGGCGGGGTTGGTCATCCAGGTGCGTGAGGATGATCTGGCTTCAGTTCTGGCTGCGTTTGAACGGTCCGGTTTGGCCGATGCTGCCACCCAGGTGGCCAGGCCTCAGACGGGGGAGGGGATTGCCATCTACCATGGCGGCGCGGTGGTGTTGCAGGCCAGGCGTACCGCCTTGCACCGGGCCTGGTCCGAGACCAGCTACCGCATGCAGGCGCTGCGCGACAATCCCGACTGTGCCCAAGAGGCCTACGACCGGCTGCTCAAAACCGACGATCCGGGATTGACCGCCACCCAGCTGACCTTCGATCCCACCGAAAACGTCGCCGCCCCCTTCATCAATCTCGGGGTTCGCCCCAGGGTGGCGGTGCTGCGCGAGCAGGGGGTCAACGGGCAGGTCGAGATGGCTGCAGCCTTCGACCGGGCCGGTTTTGCCGCCATCGACGTACATATGAGCGACTTGATCGAGGGGCGTCACAACCTGGCTGCATTCCAAGGATTGGTCGCCTGTGGTGGCTTCTCGTTCGGCGACGTGTTGGGGGCCGGTCGCGGCTGGGCCAATTCGATCCTCTACAACAACGCCCTGCGTGCGATGTTCCAGGGCTTCTTCACCGACCCGACCCGCTTCGCCCTCGGGGTTTGCAACGGCTGCCAGATGGTCTCTTCGCTCAGCGAGATCGTCCCTGGCGGCGAGCTCTGGCCCCGCTTCGAGCGCAATTTGAGCGAGCAATTCGAGGCCCGTCTGTCGCTGGTTAAGGTCGGCGCCTCCCCCTCGATCTTTTTGCAGGGGATGGAGGGCTCCATTCTCCCCATCGCAGTAGCCCATGGGGAGGGCAGGGCGGTGTTTTCGACCTGCGGCTCAGATCAACAGGCGGCCATTGCCCTACGCTATGCCGATCCCGCCGGGGGCATCGCCCGCACCTACCCGGCCAACCCCAATGGTTCCGAGAACGGGGTCGCCGGGGTCTCCACCAGCGACGGCCGCATCACCATCATGATGCCCCATCCCGAACGGGTCTTCCGCTCGGTGCAGTACTCCTGGCACCCCGAAGGTTGGGGCGAAGAGGGGCCGTGGCTGCGCATGTTCCGCAATGCCCGGGCCTGGGTGGGTTGATCTTATTGGTAGGAGCTCCGCCCCCGGCTCGATGATTCACCCACCTTTTTTCAATCGAGCGATGCGCCCTCGGGGCTATTTAATTGCGCCGAGGCGGCGCTCCCACAAACCTTGATTTTCCAGGTATCGCCGCATGAACCCAGAGCCTCAAGTCCAGTTGATGGAAGCGTTTTCTAAAGACTACTGGGAGGGATTCGTCGCCCCCCTCGGGGTCGAGATCGGCTGGGTCGAACCGGGAGGGAGCCTGCCCGGAACCTTCTGGGGGGAGCCCGAGGCGGGGCTGGTCGGCAGCACCGTCTACGTGCGGGGCGATACCCCGGTTCATTCCTTTTTGCACGAGCTCTGTCACCTGATCTGCATGGATCCCCAGCGCCGTGCCACCCTGCATCGTGAGGCGGGGGGAACACGCAAAGAGGAGGAGGGGGTTTGCTACCTGCAGGTGGTGCTGGCCCGCGACCATCTGCGCGGCGTCGGAATGGAGCGGTTACTGGCCGATATGGATGCCTGGGGGTACAACTTCGTGGTGGGCTCGGCCAAGGGGTGGTTTGAAACCGACGCCGCCGATGCTCGACAGTGGCTGATCGACCACGGTTTGTTGACGGAGCAGGATCGCTATACCGGCCGACTGCAGGGGGAATAGCAGCGGCATCGAGACAACAGCGGGGGAAAGCATGTTCGAAGCGGCGGAATTGGGACGTAGTGTCTCCAAGCAGTCCTACAAAGAGCAGCTCCCCGATTTGCGGGCCCAACTGCTAGAGGCGCAAGACGAGCTTCGTGGCCGCAACATCCCGGTCGTTGTCATCATTGCCGGGGTCGACGGTGCCGGAAAGGGCGAGACGGTCAACCGGCTGCACGAGTGGCTCGATCCCCGAGGGTTGGAGGCGGCCGCGTTTGGAACCCCCTCCGATGAAGAGCGGGAACGGCCCCGCTGGTGGCGTTTTTGGCGGGCTCTTCCCCCCCGGGGCAAGATCGGCTTGCTCTTTGGCTCGTGGTACACCATGCCGATCATTCGGCGGGTGTACGGCGAAACCAAAAACGCCCAGCTGGATGATGAGATGGCCCGGATCGCCAACGTCGAGCAGATGCTGGTGCGCGATGGTGCCTTGATCCTCAAGTTTTGGTTTCATTTGTCCAAAAAAGCTCAGAAAAAACGGCTGACCAAGCTCGAGTCCCACCCCGACACCCGCTGGCGGGTTAGTGCCACCGATTGGAAACACTTCAACCTCTACGACAAGTTCGCCAAGGTTTCCGAGCGGGCGATCCGCCGTACCGATACCGGCGAGGCGCCATGGATTCTGGTCGAGGCTGAGGATCCAAGTTACCGCGAACTGTTTGTCGGTCGCACCCTACTCGAAGCGATCCGGGGCCGCCTGAACGGCGGTTTGGCCCATATTGCCCCCCCCGCATCGCCCCATCCGGTTCCCCCCACCGACCCCAAAGCCAGCTTGACCATCCTCGACCATGTCGATCTCAAACAAAAAATTGGCAACAAACGGACCTACGAGCGGGAGCTGATCCATTGGCAGGGTGAGCTCAACCGCCTAACCCGCAGAGCCAACGCAGCGGGCCGCTCCACCGTGGTGGTGTTCGAGGGGTGGGACGCGGCGGGGAAGGGGGGGAACATCCGGCGCATGATCGCTGCCATGGATGCCAGGGTGTACCGCATCATCCAGATTGCCGCCCCCACCGACGAAGAGCGGGCCCAGCATTACCTGTGGCGTTTCTGGCGCCATCTCCCCCGTGCTGGACGGGTTACCGTTTACGACCGTTCTTGGTATGGGCGGGTGCTGGTCGAGCGGGTCGAAGGGTTCGCCCAACCCGACGAGTGGATGCGGGCCTACAACGAAATTAACGACTTCGAGGAGCAACTCACCGAGCATGGGATCATCCTCAACAAGTTCTGGCTCCACATCGATCCCAACGAACAGCTGCGGCGCTTCAAGGAGCGCGAAGAGATTCCTTACAAGCAGTACAAAATCACCGACGAGGACTGGCGCAACCGCGAGCGGTGGCCTCAGTACGCCGAGGCGGTCAACGAGATGGTCGCCCGCACCAGCACCGAGTTCGCTCCCTGGAGCTTAATCCCGGCCAACGACAAGAAATTTGCCAGGATCGAGGTGCTCAAAACGGTCTGTCGCCGCTTGGATGAAGCGCTGTAGGTCCGATATTCACGGGATTTTTGGCAAAAGGGTTGACAGCCCCATGTCACATTCCCATGATTCGCGCCGCTTCACATTCCCCGGTAGCTCAGTCGGTAGAGCAGGTGGCTGTTAACCACCCTGTCGCTGGTTCGAGTCCGGCCCGGGGAGCCAATCAAAAAAGGGGCCTCGGACCAATCCGAGGCCCCTTTTTTGTGGCCCGAAGCTAATATCCGATAAAAAAACTCGGATTTCCCCTTGACCCCCTGGGACCCCCTCCTTATAAATCACGGGCATTGTTTAACCCTACTACCCGCCTGTTCAATTCATCTTGGTTTAGGAGGTTTTTCCCATGAGCGTTCTCGTCACCAAGCAGGCTCCCGAGTTCACCGCCAAAGCGGTCATGCCCGACAACAGCATCAACGAGTCCTTCAAGCTGGCCGACTACAAAGGCAAATATGTTGTCCTATTCTTCTATCCCCTGGATTTCACCTTCGTCTGTCCCTCTGAAATCATCGCCTTTGACCACCGCCTGGCCGATTTCAAGAGCCGTGGCGTTGAGGTGATCGGGGTTTCGATCGATTCCCACTTCACCCACCTTGCCTGGAAAAACACCCCAGTGAATAACGGTGGTATTGGCAACGTCCAGTACCCCTTGGTTGCCGATCTGACCAAGAACATCGCCCGCGACTACGACGTGCTGATCGGCGACTCTGTGGCGCTGCGCGGCTCGTTCCTGATCGACAAGGCCGGCGTCGTCCGTCACCAAGTGGTCAACGATCTGCCCCTGGGCCGCAACATCGACGAGATGCTGCGTATGATCGACGCTCTGCAATTCACCGAAGAGCACGGCGAGGTTTGCCCTGCCGGTTGGCAGCAAGGCAAAGAGGGTATGAAGGGCAGCACCGAAGGGGTCGCCGAGTACCTGGCTAAACACGCCAGCGAGCTGTAATAGGTCTTTGGTAAAAAAAGCGTTTTGAACCATCGAGGGCCGCCCATGTTGTTGGGCGGCCCTTTTTTCTGATTGCTGCGAATGGGGAAACCATGGCCATCGATGTTCGTGCTGTTGAAGGGGTGCTGAGCGAAATCCGTCCGCGCTTACAGATGGACGGCGGCGACATCGAATTCATCGCGTTGGAAGGTGACGTGGTCAAGGTGCGGCTCAAAGGGGCTTGCGGCACCTGCCCAAGCGCGATGATGACCTTGAAGATGGGGGTTGAACGGGTGATGAAGCAGCGGATTCCCGAGGTCAGCGAGGTGCGCAACGTTTTTTGAGGCTGCGGATGCTGGAATCGAGTCACGGCTCCGTGATGCTTGGGGTCTAAACCCGCGCGTTCCGATAATTTCTTTCTTCAAAGAGCCACCGTTTCGGTGGTTTTTTGAAGACACATACACACTCAGAATGTATGTTATGTAATATTGTGTATGACGCGGTTTTCTAAGGAAACGCTGATTTAATCGGCGCTTGCGAGCGGCCCACGGATGGACCGCCAAAATCAGGAACGTAAGTAGAAGGCGACCTAAGTCGCCGAAGCTCTGCTGGTTTTGCAAGCGAAGCAAAAACCATCGCCGCATCAGGGCGACTACGTTTGGTTTTTGCGAAACGTCGCTGAAAAAGGCAGGAGGTCTTTTTTCAGCGTTTCCCTAGCCAATCGAGAGAACGTCTCCTTCCCCCACCAGCTTCGCTTCGCGACCGAGATCGCCTACCACAGCCTCGATGGACGAACGGTCCCCACGTAACGTTGCTGGAGCAACCTTCGGTCCGCGAATGAAGAGACAACCCTGCACGACAACAGCGCCTCTCGGCTACACCGAACCCCACCTTCAATCCACCACCCCAGCCCGATGAATCCCCTACTGGTCCCCAACCCGATCCATGGGCCTAGCCCTGAAATGGGCCCCCAACGATTCTGCCAAAACCCGACACGCCTCGGCATCAACCCCCTCCAACCCATCAATGGCCGAGGCGATCACCTCCTGGAATCCCCCATGGGCCGCCGCCTCTGCGATGAACCGTTTCATCGCCTCATAGGAGCCCTGCAAACCGGGCCTGCAATGGCGGTTGTAGGTCGCCTCGTCCTGGGCATTGAGGCTGATGCTGATGCGGTCGATGGCCTGGGCCAGCTCGGGGATGGTGTTGCGCTTGTGCACCAGGTTGCTTAAACCGTCGGTATTTAGGCGGGTTTTCCCGCCATGTTCTTTAATCCAGTGAGCAACGCTGAGCACCACCGGCAAACGCAGGGTCGGCTCGCCGTAGCCGCAAAAGACGATCTCATCAAAGCGAGTCGGATCGCCGATCGCCTCGATCAACTGACCTGGGCTCGGCTGCACTTTGGCCAGCTTGAGGTAATGCCCCTTCACCATGAAGTCGTCGAACTTGGGGCAAAAGGCGCATTGCAGGGTGCAGTGGTTGGTGACGTTGAGGTAGAGGCTGTTGCGGATCGTGTAGGCGATCTCCCCCTCTGGGGATTCCTGGTC
The DNA here is from genome assembly GCA_001872725.1 of Proteobacteria bacterium CG1_02_64_396. Classification (NCBI taxonomy): domain Bacteria; kingdom Pseudomonadati; phylum Pseudomonadota; species Proteobacteria bacterium CG1_02_64_396. Next base: position 28,753 of record MNWR01000066.1, read on the forward strand.
GATGCGAAACAGCCGCCGCCCGTTCTCGCGGGTAATACGCACGACGTCTTCCAGGCTATCACCCCGTAATTCGGCAAGTTTTTCGAGGGTGGCGATCATCTGGGCCGGTTCGTTGCGTTTGCCCCGCCAGCGCTGCGGGCTCAGGTAGGGGGCGTCGGTTTCGACCAGCAGGTGGGTGTCGGGCACCCAGGTGGCCGCCTCTTGAATGTCCAACGCCTTCTTATAGGTGACGTTGCCCGAAAAGCAGACCAGCAGCCCCAATTCGACCACCCGCTGTGCCTGCGCCCGATCACTTGAAAAGCAGTGCATCACCCCTCGCAACCGCCCCTGCCCCTCCTCTTTCAGGATCGCGTAGGTGTCTTCATCAGCGTCGCGACTGTGCACAATGACGGGTAAATCTGCTTCAAGACATGCCCGTATATGATTGCGAAAGCTAGCCTTCTGAGCTTCGATGTGGGTGAGGTCGTGGTAGTAATCCAAACCGGTCTCCCCCAACGCCACCACCTTGGGATGGGAGGCCCAGCCCAGGATCTCTTCGACGCTGGGTGGAGTTTGGACGTCGCAAGGGTGCAGTCCCATGGCGACAAAAAACCGGTCGCTCAAGGCCGCTGCCTGGAACACCCGCTCAAAATAGGGGGGTTCGACGGCGGGGATCAGCACAAAATCGCAGGCGTCGAGGGTGCGCTCAAGAATCTGGGGCCAGTCTTCTTGCCCCATCAGGTAATCGAGGTGGGCATGGGTATCAAAGGGTTTCACTGCGGGCAACTCATAAGGGGCGGAAGGCCGGTCCTTCGGTGTGGAGCTTGGCCACATCGCGAACCCAACGGCGGATCTCGTCGCGCTGTTCGTCCGAGGTATGGCGGAATTGAATACCCATCCCCTGCATCAGGGGACGGGTATTTTCAAAGGGGTTGGCGTAAACCACCTTGCCATCGATCTCGATCACATGCTCGTCGGGCAGGTGCAGTACCAGGGTCACCTCGGTCCCGACCGGGAGCGCCTCTTTGGTACGGACAAAGATCCCGCCACCACTGATGTTGTCGGTGTACCCCTCGTAAACCGCATCAGCGGTGTGGTACTGCACGTTGACCCGGATGGGTGATCGGGATTCGGTGCGGCGCTCCTGGCTCATGGTGGTGGTCCTCTAAATAGGATCAGCCCAGGCGGGGAAACACCCCCACCGGTTTGTCCAACGTCTTGCCTTGGCTCAACCGGGGCTCGCCGACCAGCAGGTCGAGCCCGGCACAAGACCCACGCCGGGTATCGGGGATCTCCTCCCCCATCTGCTGCAAGATCTTCCCCGCCATGGTCGGCATGAAGGGGAGCAACAGTATCGCCACCCCGCGGATGGTTTCCATCGCGCTGAGCAGCACCCCGGCCAGACGACCACGCTGATCGGCTTGTTTGGCCAGGGCCCAGGGGGCGGTGGCGTCGATGAAGCGGTTGGCCTCCCCCACCACCTGCCAAATGGCACCGAGCGCCTTGTGGAAGGCCTGAACCTCGATCTGTGCTCGGACCTCGTCGCGGCTGCGCAGCAGCGTGGCCAGCAGCGCCGCCTCGTCGTTTTCCATCGCCTGGCTGCGGCTTGGAATCCCCCCGAATTGCTTCACCGCCATGCTCAGAACCCGCTGCGCCAAATTGCCAAGATCGTTGGCGAGCTCGGTGGTGTAGCGCATATCGAGCGAGGCTTGGGAGTAGTCGCCGTCGCCCCCGAAGGGGACATCGCGCAGCATGAAATACCGAATCACGTCGGGGGGATACTTGGCCAGCAAATCGTCGGGGCGGACCACGTTCCCCTTGGATTTCGACATCTTTTCACCCTCGACCGTCCACCAGCCGTGGGCGTAGAGCCGTTTGGGCAAAGGCAGATCGGCCGCCATCAGCATGGCGGGCCAGTAGATGGCGTGAAAACGCAGGATGTCCTTACCGATCAGGTGCAGGCTGGGGGGCCAGAACCGGCCCATCGACCCCTCTTGATCGGGATAACCCAAGGCGCTCAAGTAGTTGGTCAGGGCGTCGATCCAAACGTAAATCAGATGTTTGTCGTCGCCGGGGACCGGAATCCCCCAGGTGAAACCGGTACGCGACACCGACAGATCGCGCAGCCCCTCTTCATTTTTAAGAAAGGCAAGCACCTCGTTGCGACGGCTTTCGGGGCCAATGAACTCGGGGTGGGACTCGATATGGTCGATCAAAGGTTGGGTGTAGCGCGACAGAGCAAAGAAGTAGGACTCCTCGGCCAGCCGCTCGACCGGACGGGCGCAATCGGGGCACAGACCGTTGCGAATCTGGGTTTCGGTCCAGAACGACTCGCAAGGGGTGCAGTACCAGTCCTCGTAGCTCCCCTTATAGAGGGTCCCCGACGCGGTCAGCCGCTGAAATATCGCCTTGACCGCCTCTTTGTGCCCCGGCTCGGTGGTGCGGATGAAGCGGTCGAAACTGATCTCGAAGCGTTCCCATAAGCTGGCGTATTCGGCCACCACCTCGTCGGCCAGGGCAATGGGGGCAATGCCGCGCGCCTCGGCGGAGCGCTCCACCTTCTGACCGTGCTCGTCGCTCCCGGTCAAAAAGAAGACCTCTTTGCCGTCGAGACGGTTGAAACGGGCCATTACATCGGCGGCAACCGTGGTGTAGACGTGGCCGATGTGGGGGCGGTCGTTGACGTAGTAGATCGGGGTGGTGACGAAGAAGGTCTGGAGCTGGCTCATGACGTGGTTGGCCCTAAAGGCTTTAATGTTTTGTTTTAAGTGGTTTAGGCGATTGAGTTGAGGTTACGAAGCGGGGGCCGATCCACCCTCGCCCCCCCCGCTGCGCCCGCGCCGCCGGGAACGCCTGCGTCGGCCACCCCGATTGGACCGCTCCTCCCCCTCCCCTTGTTGGGGGGGGGGCTGGGGGGAAGTCTCTTGTTGGGACGGCACTGTGGCAGCAGCGCGTTGCCGTTGCTCCTGGGGGCGCCCCCGGCCCCTGGGGGGGCGGGATTGAACTGCCCGTTCCGTCCGCTCTTCGGGGCGTGGTTCGGCGACGGGGGTGGGAGGGGGACTCGGTTCTGGATCGACACATTCGGCCACCGGTGTGGCGACCGGTGTGCGTGCGGCAGGCGGATCCTGGCTGGGTGCCGCACGACGTTCCCCACCACTACCCTCCAATTCGTCCACCGAAACCTTGAGGTTTTCACCCGGCTTAATTTGTAGGGTAACCGCCCGGTCCAGGGGGTGTTGAAACACCACCCGACCGCATTGGCCGCTCTTGGTGCAGCAGTGGGTCCCCTGCCGAGGTAGGGAGCGGTTGAGCTCGCGGTAGGCCTCATCCTCGAACGACAGGCAACACATCAGCCGTCCACACACACCCGAGATTTGGTCGGGATTGAGGGACAAATGCTGGTTTTTCGCCATCTTGAGTGAAACGGGGTCCATGTTTCCGCCCAGCTTCGAGGCGCAGCACAGTTCTGCGCCACAGGGGCCGAGACCACCAATCTCTCCGGCCAGGTCGCGTACCCCGATCTGACGCAGGTTGATGCGCAGGTGAAGTTTCGCGGCCAGGGCCCGCACCAGGGCGCGGAAGTCGACCCGATGGGGGGCGGCGAAGGTGATGTTCATGACCCGCCCCTCATCGTCGAGGAGCGCTTCGGAGAACTTCATCGGTAGGTTGAGCAGCCGTGCCTGTTCTCGTCCGATGGTCAGCGCTTGGCGCTCCTGCTCCTTGCGCTTTTCGAGTTTGTTAAGCTCGTCGTCGGCAATGGGGCGGATCAAGGTGTCGATCACCCCGAAGAAGGGTTCGTCGCGCTCGACATGGGTGGTGACAACCCGGGCCAGCTCTTCGCGCCCCAGGCGCAGACGCACCAAGACGGTGCTCCCGACCTCGGTGGCAAACTCAGGCGTGGGGACGAAAAAAACATTCGCGCTGGAGGGGAGCTTAAGTCCGATAAGCCTTTCGGCCATGAACCAGTACCCTTTGCAGGTCAATAAGAAGCCCTTCGGTGGCGAGCAGTGGATTGACCATCCGCTCAAGATCCTCTTCCCAAAGGGTGATCCGCTCCTCGGCTTGCAGCAATCGCTGCGGTTCAACCGCCCCCGGTAGGGGGGTTAAACCAAAACCCGACCCCCCATCTTGCGGGATCATGGCGTCGAAGAATTGGCGCAGCCAGGCGCGGATCAAAATGCCGATCGCTTCGAAGTCGTCCATAGAGACCCACCGTTGGGCCATTTCGAGAAGCGAGGCGGGTTCGCAGCGGGCAAGGATAGCGGCATCCTCCCCAAACCGCTCCATGATTTTCAGCCGCTTTTCCTCCAACCACCCCCGAGCAACCCCCGGCGCTCCACCCCCGATGACGGCGGCGCGAGCCAGGCTCGTCTCGGGCAAATCGGGATACTTTTGGCTGAGCCAGACCAGCAGATCGGGTTGCGCCACCGGGTGTAGATGCATCTTGACGCAGCGCGACAGGATCGTGGGCAGGACCCGGGCGGTGGAGACTCCGAGCAAGATCAGATGGGCCCCCGGCGCAGGTTCCTCCAGCGTTTTGAGCAGTGCATTGGCCGAAAAGCGGTTGAGCCGGTCGGCGCCATCGAGAATCAGAAGTCGCCGTTTGGCGGCCAGCGGGGTTAAACCGAGCCAGGCGTTGGCCTGACGGACCGCATCAATGGGGATCTCCCGCTTTTTGCCCACCGGCTCAATCCCCATCAGATCGGGATGACCGACGGTGGGATCCTCAATCTGCCGACAGGCGGGACAGGCGCCGCAGGCCACCCCTCGCTTGGGGGTCGCGCAGAGCAGCGCCTGGGCAAGCCCCCGGGCCAGCAGCCCCTTGCCGACTCCGGGGGGGCCGAGCAGCAGCAGGGCGTGGGGGAATTTGCCGTCGTGCAGCCTGTGCTCCAGCCGCTGCCGTACCTCGTGGTGGCCAATCAGGGTATCGAGCAGCGTCACCCTCCCCTCCCCGGCGTGGTTGTCAGGGCGGCGATCAACCCCCGCGCCTGGGTCTGAATCGCCTCGATGGATTGGCTGGCGTCGATGCGGCGAATACGCTGCGGCTCGCCCCACATCCGCTCTAAAAACGCGGCGCGGATGCGACGATGAAAGCGGGTCGATTCGGCGTCGAAACGGTTGTTGTCGCTGCGTTTTCCGGCCCGTGCCAAACCAAGGGTGACCGGCAGATCGAACCACAGGGTCAGATCGGGGGGACGGCGCGCGGTGCTCCAGCTGGCCACGGCGTCGACCTCGCGCAGATCGAGCCGTCGTCCCCAACCTTGGTAGGCATAGGTGGAATCGACGTAGCGGTCGCACAGCACCACGGCACCGCGCTCCAGCGCCGGAAGAATAATCTGGTCGAGGTGGTCCTGACGGCCGGCGGCAACCAGAGCCAACTCGGTGCGCGGCTGCATGGAGTGGGCGAACAGCAGTCCCCGAATCGCCTCGCCCAGCGCCGAGCCACCGGGTTCCCGGGTGACGACGACCTCGCGACCCTGGGCGCGCAGGTGCTCGGCCAGCAGCCGGATTTGGGTCGACTTACCCGCCCCTTCGCCCCCTTCCAGGGTGATGAACCAACCGTGTTTCAAGGGTTTTGCTCCGTTTTCAGTTGCCGTTGCCAACGAATCCACATCTGCACGTTGCGGTTGTGTTCGGCCAAGGTGGCCGAAAATCGGTGCCCCCCATCCCCCCTGGCGACGAAGTACAGGTCGTCGCTCGCCAAGGGATTCAACGCCGCCTCGATGGCGCCAAAACCGGGGTTGCCGATGGGGCCGGGCGGCAGGCCACCGCGTTTGTAGGTGTTGTAGGGATGGTCCATGGCCAGGTTGGCCCGGGTCAGATTGCCGTCGTAGGCCTCCCCCAGAGCGTAAATCACGGTGGGATCGCTTTGCAGCTTCATCTTTTTGGTCAGCCGATTCAAAAATACCGCTGCGATGTGGGGCTGTTCCTCGGGCAACTGCGCCTCGCGCTCGACCAGGGAGGCCAACGTCAACATGTTGGCGGGGCTCAGTGGGCCACGATAACCCTGCATCGCTTGGCTTAGCCGTTGTTGGGTAACGGCGGTCATGCGGTCGCGTAGTGACGCCGGGTCGACCGGGCGGGTCAGGTCGTAGGTATCGGGATGCAGCCACCCCTCGTAGGTCGGCGTTCCCAAGCGCGCCGGGGGCTTGATGGCGCAGGCCGCCGCGAAGGCCCCCTCCTGAAGTAACCCCATGGCGCCAAGGCGCCGATCCATGTCGCGAACGCCCCACCCCTCGGGGAAGGTCACCCAGTGGATCAAGATGTCGCCCCGCGCCATTCGGTCGATCAGCTGCGCCACCATCTCGTGCCCAGCGGCATATTCCCCAAAACGCAACCCCTGGGGGGCGATCAGTCGGGCGGTCCAACGAAACGCCGTGGGATGCGCGATGATTCCCCCCTTGTGCAACAGCCGTGCGCTGGCCTCGACCGAACTGCCGGGGGGGATCCAAACGATCCCGGGATGAACCTCTCCCCTCATGCCCCAGGCCAGCAGCGCGACAAAGAGGATGAGTCCGGTGCCGAAGCCGATTCCGGCAGCCCGGCGTGCCAGCACCATCAAGGGGCGGGCCATGCCTGGATCTCCGCGATCAACCAGTCGGGAAGGTTGTCTTCCTGGACGGGTGGGGCCAGCCAAAAGGCGGGGCGGGGTGGCACGACAGCGTTGGTCAGAATCATCTTGGCGCCGGAGGGTAGTTCGTCGCGATGCAGGGGGCGCTCCTCGACCCGAATGCCCCGTTGTTGCAGTCGTTCGAGCAAACGGCGCCGCCCAATTCCCGGCAGAATCCCTTGATTTAGTGGTGGGGTGACGATCTGGTCGGCGCCGGTCATCCAAACAATATTGTGCCCCGCACCCTCGGTAAGAAACCCTTGTGCATCTGGGACGATGGCATCCAACCACCCCTGCCCCTGCGCCTCGCGCCGCACCTGGACCCAATGGGCGGCGCTGAGCGATTTGATCCCCGCCAGGGGGTGATTGGGGGGCAAAGCGGGGGTGGTGCTGGGACCAACCACCCCCGGCTGCGCAGCAGGGGGGGTCCAGGCGCTGAGCAGGGCGATGGCCCAATCGCGACGCATACTGTCGGCTTCAGGCAGGAATCCCCTCCCCCCTCCCCCTCGC
>MNWR01000066.1:35857-54302 GCA_001872725.1 Proteobacteria bacterium CG1_02_64_396
CCCCACCACCAGTTTGAGAATGCCCCGCTCGGGTAGATCAAGCCCCTGTAGCCGACCCCACACCACCGCCAGATCGGGATCGAGTCCAAGCCGGGCGCACCCCTCAGCCAGTCTCTGCCGATGCCATGGGGCGTAGGGGAGCCCCCCCCCCCACACCAGCATGGTTTCAAACAGGCCGTCGCCGAACATCAAGCCGCGGATTTCCCAGGGGGAAACGGTCGAGGTGGGCAAGGTGGTGAAAAGCTCAATAGAACTCATCGCAGGGTGCGAACCTCGATTCCGAGGGGGTGCAGAATACCGGCGGCTTTGTTGAGGGTTTCCCGGTCTTCGTGCTGCGGCTCGGAATCGGCGACGATCCCAGCCCCGACATGCAGCCATCCGGTGCCGTTTCGAAGCCCCAGGGTACGGATCAAGATGTTCAGGTCGAGCGATCCGTCCCCCAAAACCCAGCCGATGGAGCCGGTATAGGGGCCGCGCCGGTAGGGCTCCAGCTGCGCAATCAGCTTGCCGCACTGCACCTTGGGGGCGCCGGTGATGGTGCCACCGGGGAACATCGCCGCCGTCACCTGGGCAGGGCCAACACCGGGGCGCAATTGACCCGCAACCTCGGAGACGATATGCCAAACCGAGGCGAGTTGCTCGGTGACCATCAGCTCCTCGACCCCGACCGAACCGGCTTGGCATACCCGCCCCAGATCGTTGCGGATCAAATCGACCAGCATGATGTGCTCGGCTCGCTCCTTGGCAGACAGGAGCAGCTCCCGGCGCAGAGCGTCGTCCTCCCCCTCCCCCCGTCCTCGGCGGCGGGTTCCGGCGATGGGGCGGCTGCGGGCGATCCCGCCATGGGTCGAAACCAGCCGTTCGGGGGAGCAGGAGACTAGATCTAGGCCGGGGAGCCTGGCGTAGCAAGCGTAAGGGGCCGGATTGGCGGCTCTTAAAAAGCGAAAGAGGGGTAGACCGTCCCCCAACCCCGAAACCTCGATGGGATGGGCCAGATTGACCTGAAAAAGGTCGCCCCGGGCAATCGCCTCGATTCCGGCCGCAGCCATGGTTTGAAAAGATTCCGGATCGATCAAGCGGCGAGCGGTGGCCCCCTCAGGTGCTACGGGTGGGGGGGGATCCTCCCCGTGGGCCTGCCCGCTCCACTGTTGCCAGTTCTGCTCCGGGACCGATTCCCGGCACCACAGCGCCGCATGTCCGGTTTCGTGGTCGAGGGCAATCAAGGCATCGAATCGTCCCCATGCCGCCTCGTAGTCAAGGTTGTAACCGGGATCGAGTCGGGCCTTCGGAACGCTGGGTTCTAGGCAGTGGAACGCTTCAAAGGCGACGAAGAGCAATCCCCCTTGTAGAAGCGTTGTTGGAGCAGCCTCATGGGGGGCGGGCAACAGCGGGGCGATTTCGTGCCAAGCGCCGCAGCGCCAATCGAGCCCACCCAACAAAAGACTCACCGGCTCTGCGTAACGGCGGTCGGCATGGGCTCGGTCGAACCAAACCGACCAATAGGCAGGATCGGCGCAGGCCAGCCGCTCGATCACCCCCTGCCCATCGCCCCAAAAACAACGGCGCCGCCACCCCGTAAGGGATGACGGCGCCGCGTCGGAAACCAAGCCTTTCAAAGCGGGCTGGATTTTCAGGGGTTGTAGCGGGCCAACACGATGGTGGCGTTGGTGCCGCCGAATCCGAAAGAGTTGGACATGGCGTAATGGATCTCGGCCGGGCGCCCTTTGCCTTCGGCGACGAAATCGAGATCGCAACCCTCGTCGGGATTTTCAAGATTGATGGTGGGGGGAGCGATCTGATCGCGAATCGCAAGCGCCGTGAAGACCCCCTCAATGCCACCGGCGGCCCCAAGCAGGTGACCGGTCATCGACTTGGTCGAGCTGACCAGCAGACCGTTGGTCGCATGATCCCCGAAGACCCCCTTGACCCCTTCGATCTCAAGGGTGTCGCCGGTGGGGGTCGAGGTGCCGTGAGCATTGATGTACTGGATCTGACTGGGCAACAGATTGGCGTCGCTCAAAGCCGCCTTCATCGCCCGACCGCCGCCATCGCCGCAGGGGGCGGGGGTAGTCATGTGGTAGGCGTCGCCGCTCATGCCGTAGCCCACCACCTCGCAGATGATGTTGGCGCCGCGCGCCAAGGCCGACTCCAGCGATTCCATCACCACCACGCCGGCACCTTCGCCCATGACGAAACCGTCCCGGTCTTTATCCCAGGGGCGGCTGGCACGCTCGGGTTCATCGTTGCGGGTTGAGAGCGCCTTGGAGGCGGCGAATCCCCCCACTGCGGTGGGGCAGATGCAGGCCTCGGTGCCCCCCGCGATCATCGCGTCGGCATAGCCGCCCCGAATGATGCGGAAGGCCTCGCCCATGGCGTGGGTTCCGGTGGCGCAGGCGGTGACCACCGCACTGTTGGGTCCCTTGGCGCCGGTACGGATCGAAATGTGGCCCGACACCATGTTGATGATGGTCATGGGGATGAAGAAGGGGGAGATGCGGCGCGGCCCTTTTTCAAGGTACTCCTTGACCGTTGCCTCGATGGCGGGCAGACCGCCGACCCCGGAGCCTACGATCACCCCGACCCGCTCGTCGTTGCGCTCGTCGATCACCAGCCCGCTCATTTGCAACGCCATGTCGGCGGCGGCCACCCCAAAATGAATGAAGGTATCCATCTTGCGCTGGTCCTTCTTCGAGATGAACGCCTCGACGTCGAACCCCTTCACCTCACCGGCGATTCGGGCCGAAAACCCTTCGGTATCGAATTTAGAAATCGGACCGATACCGCTTTGGCCAGCGAGGATGGCGGCCCAGGAGGACTCAAGGTTATTGCCGACCGGGGTGATAAGGCCGGCGCCAGTAATGACGACGCGTCGATTCACGGGGGTGATCCTATCGCTCAAAACTCAACGGGCCGGAGCGCCGCAACAATCGACGACTCCGGCCCGCGATCCAACCGGTGGAATTACTCGCCGTTGGCCTTGATGTAATCCACGGCGTTGGCCACGGTGGCGATCTTTTCGGCATCTTCTTCAGGAATCTCGATGCCGAACTCCTCTTCCAACGCCATCACCAGCTCCACGGTGTCGAGGCTGTCGGCGCCCAGATCGTCGACGAAGGAGGCGTCGATGGTGACCTTCTCGGCATCCACATCCAGCTGTTCGGCGACGATTTTCTTGACGCGATCTTCGATGCTCATGGTGTTGAACCCCTTGTTTCAACCAACGTGAAAGAATCCACCGCAGTGGTGCCGAAAGAACCGGCATGAAAAGAAACGACTAAAAACCGATGGGTGGGATGCTACTTGGTCCGAGGCCCATCAGGGAAGTCTCAAATATGTGGATTGGGGGTTACCCCAGGTACATCCCACCGTTGACGTGTAAGGTTTGCCCGGTGATATAACTGCTTTTGGGAGAAAGCAAAAACTCGATTAAATCGGCGATTTCTTCTGGTTTGCCCATCCGCTTCATCGGGATGTTGTCGAGCAGGGCGGCTTTCACCTTCTCGGGCAGAACCTCGGTCATCGGGGTTTCGATGAAGCCGGGCGCCACCGCGTTGACCCGCACGCCACGACTCGCCAGCTCCAACGCCACCGTTCGGGTCATCGCCTCCACACCCCCCTTGGCGGCGGTGTAGTTGGTCTGCCCCGCGTTGCCGGTCGAGGCAACAATGGAGGAGACATTCACAACCGAGCCGCTGCGCGCCTTCATCATCACCTTGGCGGCGGCCCGCAGCAGTTTGAAGGGGGCGGTTAGATTGGTGCCGATCACGGCGTCCCAATCATCGTCCTTCATTCGCACCAATAGGGTGTCGCGGGTGATCCCGGCGTTGTTGACCAGTCCGTCCAGCGCCCCGAAGGCCTCAAGGGCGGCGTTGATGACTTGATCGGCGGCGCCGTCAGCGTTCAAGTCGACCGCCACAGTGACCACTTCAGCCCCGAGTTCGGCGACCTGCCCCTTGACCTGGTCCAAGCGCTCTTGGTTGGTGCCGGTCAGGGTCAGACGGCAACCGGCTTTAGCCAAATGCAGCGCCACCTCTTTACCGATGCCGCTGGAGGCACCGGTCACGACCACGCTCAGTCCTTGCAGGCTCATATCTAACCTCTCGTCAGAGGAAATACCCATGGAACAAGCCGCGCCGCGACCCAGGGATGGACCGCCGAAATCGGGCAGGTTTTGTCCGATTTCGAAAGCGAAGCCAAAACCACGCTTTTGGCGAAGCGTTGAAGGAAAAAGGCCGGAGCCTTTTTCCGGTTTAAGTCAGGCCAGCTGCGCCTGGAGTTTGTCGATGTCTTCGGGGCCGTTGACAGCGGCGCCGGTCAGCTCTTTATCGATACGCTTGAGCATGCCGGTCAGCACCTTGCCCGAGCCGGGCTCGACCAAGAGGGTTGCCCCCAGCGCCTTCATGCGCTGCACCGATTCGACCCAGCGCACTGGGGCGGTGACCTGCTCGACCAGCAGATCCAGCTCGGCAGCGCCACTTCGCACCGCATCGGCGGTCACGTTGGCCACGACAGGCACCGATAGATCGGCCACGCCGGTCGCGGTCAATGCTTTGCGCATCACCTCGGCGGCAGGGGCCATCAAGGGGCTGTGGAAGGGGGCGGAGACCGGCAGGATCACCGAGCGTTTGCCCCCCACCTCTTTGGCAGCCTCGACCGCGGCGGCGACCGCCGCGTTGTGGCCGCTGATGACGATCTGACCGGGGGCGTTGTCGTTGGCAGGAACGACGATCAAGCCGTTTTGGCTGACCTGCTCACAAAGTTGTCGGACCACCGCCATCTCGACCCCAAGGATAGCGGCCATCCCCCCCTGCCCCACCGGCACCGCCTCTTGCATCGCCTTGCCACGAATGTGCACCAAGCGGATGGCGTCGCTCCAGCTCAATCCACCTGCAGCGGCCACGGCGGCGTATTCCCCCAGGCTGTGGCCCGCTACCAGGGTCGGAGCGATCCCCGCCTGGGTCAGGGCCAGATGGGCGGCGGCGGCCATCGTCACCAGTGCAGGTTGGGTGTTGGCGGTCAACCGCAGATTTTCCTCAGGCCCCTCGAACATCAGCTTGGTCAGGGAGTAACCCAAGGTGTCGTCGGCCATCTGAAAGATCGCCTTGAAATCGCCGCCCAAGTCATAAAAAGCCTTGCCCATGCCGACCGCTTGAGAACCCTGGCCGGGAAAAGTGAATGCGATGCCCATGTTATTTGCCCCAACGGATCAAAACGCTGCCCCAGGTAAACCCACCCCCGAAGGCCTCCAGCAGAACCAAATCCCCATCTTTGATGCGACCGTCGCGCACCGCCTCATCGAGCGCCAAGGGGATCGATGCGGCCGAGGTGTTGCCGTGGCGGTCGACCGTGACCACCACCCGCTCCATCGGCAGACCCAGTTTCTTGGCGGTCGCCTCGATGATGCGGATGTTGGCCTGATGGGGGACCAGCCAGTCGATGTCGCTGCGCTTGAGGTGGTTGGCGGCCAGCGTCTCGGTGACCAAATCGCCGAGTTGACGCACCGCCACCTTGAAAACCGCGTTGCCCTCCATCGCAATGGTTTTGGGGGCATCGGGAGTCGAGGGGCCACCGGGAACCCAAAGCAAGGGGGTGTATTGACCGTCGGCGTGCAGATGGGTCGAAAGGATCGCCCCCTCGGTGCCGGTCCGGGCCTCCAAAACCATGGCCCCCGCACCGTCGCCGAACAGGACGCAGGTGGTGCGATCGTTCCAGTCGACGATGCGCGACAGGGTCTCGGCCCCAATAATCAAGGCGCGAGTAGCGCTGCCGTTTTCAAGGAATTGCCGGGCGGTGGTCAGGGCGTAGATGAAGCCCGAACAGACCGCCTGCAAATCGAAGGCGGGGACGTTTTTGATCCCCAGCCGGTGGGCAACGATGGTCGCCGAGGCGGGGAAGATGTGGTCAGGGGTGGTGGTGGCCAAAATGACCAGATCAATACTGCCTGGCTCGATCCCAGCCGCTGCGATGGCACGCTTGGCCGCCTCGACCGCCATGTCGGCCGTCCCTTGCTCCGGCGCGGCGATGCGCCGCTCCCGGATGCCGGTACGGGTGACGATCCATTCGTCGGTGGTATCGACGATCTTGGTCATATCCTCGTTGGTCAGCACCTTTTCGGGCAGGTAGCTGCCGGTACCGAGGATGTGGATACCTGGTTTCATGGGTTGCTCCGATGCGACGGAAAACGGTCGCAGGTTGCTTAGTCTTCCGAGGCGGGTTCGTCCTGGGCGGCGGACATGCCGCCCGCCATGTGGGAGATCTCTTCCTCGATCTCGGTCACGACCCTTCCCTTGGCCAGTTCGAAGGCGGTCATGGTGGCATTGGTGAAGGCATCGAGTCCGGCGCCGCCGTGACTCTTGACCAGCACCCCCGACAGCCCCAACAGCAATGCGCCGTTGTAACGGTCGGGGTTGACCTGTTCTTTCATAATGTCGAGGGCAGGCTTGACCAGGAGTGCGCCGATTTTGCTGCGGGTGGTACTGAGCAGCGCCTCTTTGAGCAGGGTGGTGATCATCTTGGCCACCCCCTCCGAGGTCTTGAGCGCCACGTTGCCGGTAAATCCGTCGGTGACCACCACGTCGACATCGCTCAAATAGATGTCGTTGCCCTCGACGTTGCCGACGAAGTTCAACGGCAGCTTGGAGAGGATCTCCCCCGCCTGTTTGACGGTATCGGTCCCCTTGATCTCTTCGGAGCCGATATTGAGCAAGCCAATGGCCGGATTTTCCCGCTTGTTGATCACCCGTGCGAAGACGTCGCCCATGATGGCGAATTGCACCAGGTTTTCGGCACTGCACACCACGTTGGCCCCCATGTCGAGCAGCAACGTGGAACCGCCGATGCGGGGGACGCGTGAGGCGATGGCGGGGCGGTCGATGCCGGGGATGGTGCGAAGAAAGAGGGTTCCCATCGCCATCAGGGCGCCGGTGTTGCCACCGGAGATTCCCCCATCGACCTTGCCTTCGCGGACCAGATCGATGGTGCGGCGCATCGAGGAATTGCGTTTGCGGATGGCCCGGGTCGGCAGCTCGTCCATACCGACCTGATCGGGGGCATCGACGATCTCGATGGTCAGATCGGTCACGTCATGCCGAGCCAGGGTCTGCTCGACCCGCTCCTGGGGGCCGACCAGCACCAAAGAAAAACCGCCCTTACGGGCGGCACGCAGCGCGCCTGCGATAGGCACCTCAAGGGGGAAGTCCCCCCCGAGGGTGTCCACCGCAATGGCGATTCGATCCGACGGCATCGGCGACTGTGTCGGTACGATCAATCGTTGGCGCCGGCGATGACCTGACGGCCCTTGTAGAAGCCGCAATGGGGGCAAACGTGATGGGGCATCTTGGGTTCATGGCACTCGGGACAGGTCGCCTGAGCAGAGGGGGTCAGATGGTCGTGGGCACGACGCATGCCGCGACGGGATTGCGAGATCTTCTTCTTGGGTACGGCCATGGGTTCGCTCCTTAGTCAAACAGCCGGGAGGTCCCGGCCCTAAATTAAAAACAAGACTGAAAAAATGGGCGCATTCAACAACAAAAAAATCAGCGCCCCCTTTTTTTGGCTTCCAACATTTCGGCCAGCCCCGCAAAAGGGCTGTCTTTGCGCCTCTCACCTTCGGCGCATGCGCAGGATTCCAGGTTGCGATTCAAGGCGCAGTAGGGGCAAAGCCCCTGGCACTCGCTCGAACAGCGCAGCAACGGCGGTATTGCCACCAGAACCTCTTCTCGCGCCAGTTCGGTCAGCTTTAGCTGCCCGTCGAGCAAAAACAGATCGGGAAGGTCGTCGATGGGAATCCCCTCCTCCCCCGCTTCAACCTGGGGAAAGAAGCCCGACTCCTCGCCGATGGCAACCAGACGATCAAAGTCTTCTTCCACCTCGAAGGTGAAGGGATCTAGGCACGAGTCGCAGGGGGCAGTCAGGGTCGCTTTGACGTGCCCGCCAACCCGGAACTGCCCACCACGGGCCGCTCTGACCTCGACGGCAAGTTCGACCGGTGCAGCCAAGGTTATTCCCTCGGGCAGATCATCCAGCGCCAGCACCGCCCCCTCGACCTGCCAACCGCCTTTGGGAAGCTCTTCCAGAGCGATAATCAGATCGTCCAGGCGGCGAAGTTGGGACACGGCTGTAAAAACCTCGATCAAACCGGGAATTCCCCGGTGCAAAAAGGGTGCGGATCATACGGATCGCCCCCCCCCAGGTCAAACGCCTGGGAGACAAGGTTTTTTAGGGATTGGGGCGATTATCTACCCTGGATGAGCTCGATCTTGTAACCATCTGGATCTTCTACAAAAGCGATGACCGTTGTGCCGTGTTTCATCGGCCCCGCCGCACGAACCACCTTGCCCCCCCCAGCGGCAATGGCCGCGCAGGTGGCCTGCGCATCTTCGACCCCGATGGCCAAATGACCAAAACCATTGCCCAGGTCGTAACCGTCGGTATCCCAATTGTGGGTCAATTCAATGGCGGAGTGTTCGGCTTCGTCGCCATACCCCACAAAAGCCAAGGTAAACCGCCCCTCGGGATAGTCCTTGCGACGTAAAAGCCGCATACCGAGCAAGTCGGTATAAAAAGCGATGGAGCGGTCGAGGTTTCCGACCCGGATCATGGTGTGGAGCAGGCGCATGGTTATTCCAAATCAAACGAAAGAAATTGAAGGGTTTTGAAGAGAATAGTCCATCTCATGAACGGAGACGGCATCGGAAAAACGGATGTGGAAATACCGTAAAAATACCGTCGGACGCCCGCGCAACGATGCGAAAACAGAAAGAAACCCAAAGGTGGGAACATTCGAAAATGCCAACAAAAACAAAAGCCCCGCACCGTATCGCAAGAACATGCGACAAGATGCGGGGCTTTGTTGGTGCCGGAGGTCGGAATCGAACCGACACGGGTGTTAGCCCACCGGATTTTGAGTCCGCTTCCAACCGATACCAACACTAACGCACAACACCTAAACGGCTGCAAACACTCGCAAATTTAATGCGGCTTATTGCTGCTTAGGCCGAGCGCTGCCCCATGAGTGTCCCATGAGTGTCCCATGAGTGTCCCATGCTTTCTCAACGGTCAACAATCTTGACCGCGAATGTCCGCTCAGTGCGCCTGCCGCCAGCAGTAGTGATGGCATTGACCACCTGATAGACCTCCCCGGACGAGCCCCCCGATAACCATACCAGCGTCCGACCTGTAGCTGTGTCGATATGCTGCTGGGTCGAAACAAGCGCTGACGGTGAGGCGGCAGGGCCCTTGATAGTAAAGACAGAAGACGCCAGGATGTCGCCTTGGTCGGCAAGCCACTTTGACCAATCGACAGAATAGTCGAGAAGAGAAGCAGGATCCTTCTCGAATCGCGCTAGGGCCATACTACAACCTCTCTCCTCCCCTCTGGGGGGATGCCAATTATCCTGGGATCGGCATCAATCGCCAAGGTGCGTCGTTCCCCTGGGACCACCACCATCCGCTTGAACCCTGACGGGATCAGGATACGTTCCCCAGAACCAAGCCCACTGGTAATCAGGGCCCCTCCTAGACCCAGGGTGATCACACCCGGACCCTCTGCATGGACCTGGCGGGGTCTGTTGTTGGCGCCCCACCAGAATCATAGAGATTGAAGCGAGCAACCTCGGTGACGTTGTCAGGGGCAAAGAACACCATTTGGTTGTTCTCAATGATCCACCTGCCACCACCAATAGCAGCAGAAAACCCAGAATCAACCCCAATCTTGGGGATCAAAGAAAGCTCGGTGTTGGTGACGAGGCGGTTTGGATGAGCCCAGATTTCCGCAGGGGTAGCGCCAACCGATTGGGTCAGTGTCCTCGACGGGCTTGCCCAAACCGCCGCCGCTGCCTGATTGGCGGCGGGATCCGTCTCAACCTCCACCGGCACGGCATCCACCGTGTTGCCCTGGACGACTTCGATCAGGTAGTAGTCGGGAACGCGGGGAAGTGCCAGGGTTGACCAGTTGATCAGTGCCTTGAATACCCCTGGACGTGGCTCACCCATCGTGATGGTGGTCCCGATTTGCGCAGCCGGGGAAACCTCTGTATCCCAGATGCGCAGCGTTGGCGACACCCCAGGCACGCCGACGAAAACAATCTCGTGGTGGGTCTCGCCCTGGAACTCATGTGTGTCGACCTGGGAGATCCTCGCTACCTGCGGCACTGCCGATGGGTTGGTGACTACGATGGGCACTGGGGTACGCCACACCTCGTTTAGGTCGGCGAAGGTTGCGGTGAAAGAGCCACTGACCATGGTGGCGTGCAGGACAAAGGGGCCGAATGCCTCGTCGGTGATGACCCCAATCGACACCACCTTGGTGATGCGGTGGTTGAGCACCGCAGAAAAGCGCCAGGAAAGATCGGGTTGCTGCGTCCCAGCGTAGACCGTACCAAGGGTGTCGGTCAGGGTGACACCTGTGACGGCGGTGCCATCCAGGACCGTCCCGGCGGTATCGCGCAGGCTGATGTCGATCTGGCGCAGTTGATTGAGGCGTTTGATGTCCCAAGCGTTCCCAGACCACACCACCTGCGGCAGGGTGATGTCGGGGAAGTTGATCAGCCCCGAAGCGTCTCCGTCGACCGTAAACAGGGCGGTGTTGGCGTTTGCCCCTTCTATCTGAAGACGGGACAGGTCTCGTGTGAACTGTCTGTTAATCCAGTAGTTTTTTGAATCATCAATCACCAGGCTCGAATCGGTGATGGTGGCATCCGCATCCCCGCATAATGGGAATGAGCCCTCGCCGTAGAAGTTAACGGCGCTGTCGGCGGGGTAGATTACGCAGCCAACAAGACGTTTGACCGACGCCAGCGTGAAGACAAACCCCCGGAAGGTCGAACCCTCCGCCGTGATTTTCCCATGACTCTGGAAACCTTTTCCGCGCCGAATATCCGACCCGTAGACGTAGAGGTGCCCTATGATTAGTCTCAGGTCAATTCGGTCGGAAAGGACGCATCCTTGGGTGGGGTTTCCATTCGCATCGACTTCACCGATTTTGAGGTTGGTCAACTCAATACCGGCGACAGAAAATCCGTTGACGGTCAGTGTGACCGCGCCGGTCGCATCGAGCTGTTTGTCGACCATCGTCAACGTGGACGGGGTGTCGGCGCCGTCTCCAACCCTGATGTCGGTCAGGGTGGCGTCTTGAATTTGCACAGCCCTACCGGTAGCCACAAAGTCTGCCGGGTAGGCCGCAATCACCTCGTCAAGGGTGTGGGTGGAGGTGATGGTGATGACGGTTCCATTTTTTGAAATCATTGTTGTGCCCCCACCGGTGATGACCATGCCTCCCAAGACTTTTGCCTGCGTAATGCCGCCGATATCAGCCGTTTCAAACTGTCCTCGCCCTGAACGTCGAGGCAAGATGAGGCGCCTGGGGCGTGGGGGCCGATGAATGTAGGAAGGGGGGCAACAACCCCCGCCAGAGGAGCGGTCAATTCGACCGGAACCTTGGGCATCACCGGGATCGGCACCTCAACGGTCACCTGTTTAACGACCTCGACCTCTTCGATGACGGTGACTATCTCTGGGGGGGTGACCGGATGTGCGAACCACCCGGTGGTGGCGCCACCCCCAAACAAAATCAGCGCAAGAGCCCACTCACCCATCGATTCATCCCCTCAGGTCCGTGACCACCTTCTTCTTCACCAGGTGGCTTCCCGAGAACGACTCGGAGTGCCCTGTTCTCGGCCAACACCGATGCCGCATCTGCTTCGGTTTGGAATCTCTCGACGGCCCCGTTTTGGGCCTCAATGACCGCCTCTAGGACCCGTGATTTGCTCTCCGACGCAAGGGCGCGAGATCGCAACCGTTCGGCGATGACCGCCTGTGTTTTTGTTGCACTGGTGGCCATGGCCAAGCTGCGTTCGGAATCCTTCAGCTCCAACTGGCCCCATGCCCATACCGACGACGTCGCAACAACCCCGATCAGGGTTGCGTAGATTGTTGACCGCATACCCGCCCCCCCCACCCGGCATCAAAATAGAGTGACTCCCACCGCAAGAGGATCTTCCTCGGGTAATCCCTGTTCTCCCGGAATGCCCATTCCGCTCTTGTGCTGTGGTTCTCAACCTCACCCCACCACGCATCAGGGTTGCCGCCGAGTTGTGCCGTCAGCTTTCTGTCCCTTGATACCCAACCAGGTCCCCCGTTATACCCACTCAGGGCCAAGGCCCACCGATCACAATCCGGCACTTGAGGGAGTGGTGCTGAAAGGGGAGAAATCGCCCCGAAAAGGCGCCGGTTGTAGACGATCAAGGCCCTGATTGCCCACCCGGGGGAATAAGGGGCAGGGGCGCCGAGGCTCGCCGGATACACCTTGGAGATCCATTCGGCAGTCGCTGGGGTGAACTGAGCAAGGCCTGATGCGTATTTGCTTTTTGCCGTCGACCGCCACCCGCTCTCCTGGTGAATTTGGGCTGCAAAGGTCGATATCGGTGCGTCCAAGCCCCACTGAGCATGGGCCTCCCTCACCAGCATCCGCTCGTATTGGGCGGCTTCCGGCGGGATTGGTGGAACGTCCACCTAGACCCCAGTCCCGCCTGCGACCATGGCTGCCGCGACGATAATCGCCCGACGCAGTGCAGCATGGCGGTCGTAGGTGATATCACCGGTAGGAGGGGCAATATGCGGCCTTGCGTAAGGGAATATCCCCCGGTCGGTCCAATACCCGATGTAGCCAAACAGGGTCACTTTTGCCAACCCCCACACCATCACCCCGAGCTGATATGGGGCAATCATGGCCACAATCATGGATGCGATTATTGCCAGGGCGAGGAAGGGCCAGGCCCTCAAGGCGCTACGAATCCGAATCCTAGGCATCGATCGCATCCTCCCACTCAGGATCAAGTTTGATCGCAGGGTAGATCGCGGATCGTCCGGACTCGGCTGCAGGTATATCTTCGATCATCACGTTCCTGCGTGCGATGGGTACCATAGAATTTAGACGGGCATTCATATTTGGGTACCCAAACAACACCACTTCGGCGTTACCGCGCCCGTGGAAAATGTGGACCTCATCAATGCGCCAATAGGTAGCATTTACGCCGTAAGGAGTCTTTTTTTCGGTCTCGATGGCCACTTTATCCCCCGCAATTTTTTTAAGTGTTGTTATAGCAAAAGTTAGTCATCGTATAATTACCTTGAAGCGATCCGCCGTTTACAAATTTCAAGCGGACGTCATACGTTCCAGGCGAGATGTTGTTAAAATATGTTTGTGTCAAGACTCTCCCTGCTGTCCCACTAAATGTCACTGGAGATGAGAGTGCCGTGCCGTTACTGTCAATGATCGTGACAGTTGTACCTGCGTAAACGTTTGTAAAGTCTATGTAGGATCGTACTTCCCAGAACCCGCCATATAACATGAAATAATTGCTATAACTGATGGCTTCTAATCCGGCAGTAATTAACCCATTTGCAGTTGAAAATGCCCGTCTTGCATACAAACTATTGTGGGTGTGCGTAGACGGGGAGTAGGCGGCGTCATGGTTGTGATTTGCTCCAGCGTATCTGGCATCAGCCTGCCCCTTCGTGATTGCATGATTGTCTGCCGTCGCGTCTGCTCCAATTAACGGCACAGCAGTTAGGGGTGGGATTGAAGTCAACACCCTGACCAATCCTGATGCGTTGCCCCCAGAGAAAAACAATGCCCACTGCCCCGCAGCTAACTGGAGAGTGCTTCCATACAGTTCCGAACTCCGCCCTTGACCAACCGCGCCAAGAGTAACAAATGGTAATCCATTCTCGCTTACGACTGTCGCAGTTGCGTAGCTTTGAGTAAATACAATGAAAATCACACCGGGTTGAATGGATGACGGGATGGTCAGCGTTGATCCAGAGGCAGCGTTTGCCACAATTACGATTGAGGACAGACCATCCAGGTTGTACGCCCCTGCCGCCGAATAAGTGGTCACCCCACTCACCTGCCTCCGAAGCAATGCACCAGCAAGCTGGGAGATATCTGCTGCATTAGGGGTAATGCCAACAGCCGAGATACCAGCGTCCAGCACGGCTTTCAACCACGCAGTTCGGTTAGCCAGTTGTGCTGGCGCAATATTCAAATCACCGCCAATGGATCGACCATCAGGTCCGAGGACTGGGTCGCCATTTACGTCGACAATGGGCGGGCCACCGAGCGCCGCATCGGTGGTCAATAGCTCTCGAATGGCGCTACCCCAGGTAGCAGATTCGGTCAGTGGGGTCATGATTATCTCCTCACCATGAGCGTGCCATCACGACGATCACGCGGGCACCCCATTAACACTCAGGCTCCGAACGGCAACACCGGCGGCCCGTGTGAACTCGATCACCGATCTAGCCCTCCCCCCCACAATTGCCTCAGATTCACCCTGGGGGATCGGCGCGAGGATTGTCGCGTCGATTGCTGGGGATCCACCTGGGAGGTATCCAATCGGGTAGACACCGCCCAGGGTGTAGTAGCCGTTGAGGTAGTGTGGAAAACTGAGAAGCCCGGCATCAGCAACAACCACTGACGTGGCCTGAATGGCACCGGTGATCGCATTTTCCAGGGTCCGGTTGGTCAGAAGCGTCTTGGTGGCGGTAGCGACGATCCTGGCAGCGTAATCCGGATCGCTTTCCCCTGCCGTTCGCGCCACCCCGTAGTGAGCACCATGGAAGTCCAGCCACTCCCCGCTCGCGGTAGAGAGGCCCAAATCGGCGCGCATGTTGCCGATCGACCCCCTGATCCCCTGCAACTCAAAAGCAAATGCATCAAGGAGGGCCCACGTTGGGTCTGTGAATGACGTCCAAACGACACCGCCACTCACTGCGACCTCCCCACTATCGTCCAGGAGTGTCTCGGCACCCATGTCTGGCTGCTGAAGTGCCGCAGCCGTCAAACCAAGCCCCAGAATCCAGGCCACGACGTCAGAGACCAGGATCCCCCCAAGGGGGAGCGCCGCAGGCGCTCCACCGTCAACCGATATCGTGAAAACCTGATCGGAGATGCTCCAGGAGACCGCCCCAGGGGAATTGGTGAGGGAAATTGCCTCGACCTCAATGGGGTCTCGGACGAACCCACCGTGGAGGGAGGCGACGAGTTTGCGGGTCAGGATCATTGGATCGTCACCACACCCGGGACGATCTTCTGCAACGTCCCAGGGGCGACATCGCTGGCGGGGGAGAGCACTGCGACTGAGTAAACCGCGGGGACCGATTGCGCGGCGGCAAGAATCTGCGACCACACCGCAGTGGCGCCGATTGCCAACGACGAGAGGTATTGGGAAATTGCAGCAGTCACCGCCGACGCCCCTGCCACCGGGTCGGCGCCGTTGACCCACACGATTTGCGCCGTCACGTCTAGGACGTAATCTCCGGCCGCGAACGTGACGACCTGGACGCCGGACGCCTTCCACCCATCCACGACGGTGCCGTTCTGCATCGTGTACCCGGCAACCACCATGGCGACGGCATCAAGGAGAGCCTGGGAGGTCGATCCAGATCCGTTGTGGCAATAGAGCTCAACGACGCCGATGGGATTGAGAGGGTCGGCCAAAAACGGCTCGACAACTGTCGCCTTGGCGCACCTCTCAATTACCGCACCGCCAACATCGGTCACGGTCGCCGTTGTCGCCCCATACTCGATTGCTCCAGCCGTCCCGCGCGATATCGACGAGATGAAATCCTGGAATCGAGTCTTCAATTGCAGATCGGTTTCAAGGTCGGAACCGCCGGCTGCGGCGGAAGGGTTGGTCACCGTGCTGATGCCCTGGGGACGGTCGACCAGCACCACCACCGTGCTGGCGGCGACATTGGCGATCACGCCGCTCCGGTCAGCAGCCGCCAACACGGATACCGTCGTCTGCCCAATGGCAATCGTGGCGTCTGCCTGCGTCGTGAAGACGATCCCACCGGTTGTCCTGGCCCGTGTCCCAGCAGGGACAAGCACCGCGGCAGCGACAGGCGATGAGGCCGAGAAGTCTAGGGTTACCGTCGCGGTCGAAGCCGGCAGGCGGCTAAAGCCGAACGCCTCGTAGGTCGACGTCGGAATCCCCTCCATCAGCGAGTTGAACTGCTGGATGTAGAGCTCCTCCATCTCAGCCGCAGCCGCCTCCAGAAGCGTGCGGATGATTGATCCGACCTGGAAATCGGTGATGTCAGGGCGAGTTGCCTTGACCTGATTGACGAGCGCCGCGATGATCGATATCAGATCCTTAATCTGGGTAGCCACTAAAACACCCCCGAAACCGGAACGACGGCGCCGTCACGTAGACGCGCCGTGGCTTCTACCCGGAGCGAATCCCCGGAAATGGTCACGACCGACGAAGGGACATCCACCACCCTCGGGTCGCCAAGAAGGGCCTTGCGAACAAAAGCTTCGGCAATCTGGATCGTTTCTGGGCCACCGCCCTGACCGATGATTCGCCGGAACGAGCTGCCAAAGCCGAGATGGAAGATCAAGTCCCCAGTCTCGGCCGCAAGCCTTACCGTGATCGACTGCATTGCTGCAGCATTTCCCGTCACCAGCGCAAGGTCGCCACTGGCGACGACCAACTGACCCTGAACCAGCATGAGGTCGGATAGACCCTGCTCCCCCGGCAGCAGCGCCCCGGTCTCGGGAACCTGAAGTGAATCCCCCTCCACGAGCACATTGGCCGCAGCCTGAGCCTGGCTTGCGACGATGAACGGCCATACCAACCCGTTGAGGTAGACCAGATCGGGCCATAGCGTTGCGTCGCCGAGCTCCCGCGCCGCGATCCGCTGGAGCGTGTCTCCGGGACGGATGCGCACGAGCCTGGTTCGCGGGATCGTTTTGCTGAAGGGGTTAAGCGGCAAGACTCACCCCCTCGGAAATTGACCTGGCATGCTGAGCCAGATCGGTTGGGGGGGAAGTCTGGGCGATGGGGTCGACCGAGACGGCCGACATCGAGGCGCGTGCTGCCGTCGAGACCGTTGGGGTTGCAGGGGGAGTGGCCTGAGCCTGCCGAACAGCCTCGACGGTGTTGGTCTTGGTCGATCGGTAGGCGGAGGGGGCAGAGCCGCCGCCAGTCGATGAGCAGTTCGAGGCGCCATTGAGAAGATCGGAGAACGAGGGGAAGTCGAGCGCATGTTGCCATGCATTGCGCAGGGTGCATCGGATGTCGTTCCACGCCGAGCACAGTCGCATCACGGCTCCCTTAACCTTCTGCGCCAAAGTGGTTGCCAGGAGCATTAACCGCCCGATGTTGTGCGCTGCCGTGACAAGCGAGTCGGCCACCGCCAAGATCGGACCCAGGGTCGCGTCGACAAACCCGGTGATCACGTCGATGTAGCCCGCAATTGTGTCGTTGATACCCTGCAAGTAATCGGTTATCGGGCCGAACGCCGCATCCATCTCCGCCCGGTAGGCATTCAGGTCGTCGTTCAACTCTTGCAGGGTGGTTTTCTGATCCTGAAGGTGCTTGCTGGCAGCATCGCGACGGATCCTCGGGTTGTTGATCGCATCCATGATCGGGTCGGGGATGACCGCGAAATCCTCAGGAACACCCAACAGGTCGAACGACAGGGCAAAGTGGTGCAGCAGGGGACTTGACTTGTGGCGACGCAAGGTGAAGGCCTTGGGGGCCGCAACCCAGGTGTAACCGTGGTGCTTATCGGAAACGAGCATTTGCAGATCGTTCGGATCGCGCAGCTGCCGCAGCATCTCGGCGCGCCGCCGGTGGTATTCATCGAAAATGTCGGTCTTCATGGTTTTGAAGAGGGCAGCGCCATCCCCGGAGGAATTGCCGCGCCACCCGGTGTGGCCGGTTACGGTCAGGGTCTTGATCCCCCACCCATGGATGTCGGCATAGGCGCCGGCAAGAGTGGCCTGAGTTGTGATGCGGGTCGGCTCGGTGTAATTGAGCTCCTCAGGTCGGATCGGGAGCGTGAACATCTTCCCCACCGCTTGGTGGGAACGGTCATCCCACAGCAACAGCCCGATGGCATGTGCTTTTTGCGAGGACGGAGATGTTGAGGTCTGAGCCATGCTCAGAGCATGGCGTCACGACGTAGGGCTAAAAAGGACCGCCATTACCTTGCACGGTCCGCAGAATCAGTCGTTCCTCGTAGAGCCGGGCCGTATCGTCCGGGTGAACGAAGAGCTGGACGTAGCCGTCCTGATGTTTTACTACGCGGTGGCGAACCTTCAGGCGCTGTAACTATTCAGCCCCACCCCTAAAAAAACACTTGACAAGGTTTTTCCAAGAAAAGCCAGCCCTCGCCTTAATCTGCCGGGCGCCGCTCAAAAGGGTGTTTCCTGTGCCCCATAAGGCGCCCTAACCCTCGCCGATGTAGCGGCCACTACGGGGGGATGTTGCGGGGCTCTTCAGGGCTGTGTGGCGGCTTTACGGCACGAAAAATCGACCCCAAAAACCGGTGTTATCATCGCCTCACGACAACCGATACGAGGTGAACCCCGGTGACCATCAACCGCATCGATGCCACGGCAGCGGTGGCACACGTTAAAAAATTACTGGCGCAG